>NZ_JBEZJP010000464.1:0-6083 GCF_040653175.1 Actinomadura sp. NPDC048032 | reverse complement strand
GCTCCCAGGAGCTCCAGGTCGAAGGACGCGCCGCCGAGCGTCCCGGAGATCTGCTTGCCCCACAGGAAGTGGCGGTGCACCGGGTAGTCGACGTCCACGCCGATGCCGCCGTGCAGGTGCTGGACGCGGTGCACGACGTTCAGCCCGCCCTCGTCCGACCACCACTTGGCGACCAGGACGGCGCTCTCGGCGTCCTCCCCGGCGTCGATCAGCGACAGGGCGTGCCCGAGGCAGACGCGCAGCGCGTCGATCTCGATGTAGCAGTCGGCGAGCTGGTGCTGGGCGGCCTGGAAGGTGGCGAGCGGGCGGCCGAACTGCTCGCGGCCCGACAGGTAGTCGGCGGCCATGCGCAGCGCGCCCTCCGCGACGCCGACCTGGACGGCGGCCAGAGACACGCGGGTCAGCCGCAGCGCCGTGGCGAGGGCGCCGTCCGGAAGGGCGTGCGCCGGAGCGCCGTCGAGGGTCAGGTGCCCGGCGGCGTCGCGGCTGGTGGTCTCCGCGCGCTCCCACGCCACACCGGCGGCCGAGGTCTCCAGCAGGAACAGGCCGGGCCCCTCCGGCGAGACGGCCGAGACGAGGACGTGGCTCGCTCCGAACGGCGTCGGGACGGCGGCCTTCGTGCCGGTCAGCAGCCAGTTCGCGCCGTCGCGGACGGCGGCGCAGCGCGGCGCCGCGGGGTCGGCGGGGGCGAACTCCTCCAGCGCGACGGTCGGCCGCGACGTCCCGTCCGCGAAGGACGCGGGGACGTCCTCGCCGTGCGCGGCGAGCGTGAGCGCGGCGACGACGGCGGGCCAGACCGGGACGGGGGCGACGGTGCGGCCCTGCTCCTCCAGCAGGACGGCCAGGCCGGCGGCGCCGAGGCCCGCGCCGCCCGCGGCTTCGGGCAGCGCGACGCCGAGCAGGCCCGTCTCGCCGAGCTCGGCCCACAGGCCCTCGTCGTACCCGCGCTCGGACGCCTCGGCGTCCTTGATCCGCGCCTGCGTGGCGCGGTCGGTGAAGATCTGCCGGGCGAGGTCCCTGACCGCCTCCAGCTCTTCGCCAAGCGTGAAGTCCATCAGCGCTCCTTGACAGTGTGGGACGGTCCGGCGGGGCGGAACGCCGGCAGGGACAGGTCGGGGTCCGGGTCGATCCAGTCGAGGACGACGGGCATGCCGATCTCGACGTCCTCCGGCGCGACCCCGGTCATGTTCGCGATGAGGCGCGTCCCCTCGGCCAGCTCGATCACGGCGACGACGAGCGGGTAGTCGAACGCGGGGTGGCGCGGGTGGTGGTTGACGACGTAGCTGTGGACGTGGCCGTCGCCCGACGCCTGGACGGTGTCCCAGTCGAACGAGCCGCACTGCGGGCAGCACGGCCCCGGCGGGTGCCGCAGGGACTTGCAGTCGGCGCAGCGCTGGATGACGAGCCGGTGCTCGCGCGCCGCCTCGAACCAGAACGCGTTGTCCAGGTTGATCGCCGGGCGCGGGCGCAGGGCCTTCTTCTCAGCGGGCTTCTCCACCGGCCCCGGGGCGGGCTTGTCGGCGGGGCGGAACCGCAGGAGGCGCCACCGCTGCGTGGCGACGACCTCCCCCGCCCCGTCCCGGTAGGTCTTGACGGTGCTGACGAAGCGTCCCGCGCCGAGCGCGGTCTTCTTCTCCGGGGAGATCGACTCGACGGTCTCCTCGACGCTGACGCGGTCGCCCGGCACGAGCTCCCGGTGGAACTCGAACTCCGAGTCGGTGGCGACGACGGAGGTGTAGCCGCCCTCGGCCAGCAGCTCGGTCAGCTCGTCGGGACCCGCGGGGTCGGCGCGGACGGACGCGGCGTACCCGCGCATCGTCCACGCCTGCATCATCGACGCGGGCGCCACGATGCCGTCGCGGCCGGTCGCCCGGGCGGCCTCCTCGTCCAGGTAGACGGGGTTGCCGTCCTCCATGGCCTCGACCCAGTGCCGGATCATGGGGACGTTCACCGGGTCCTGCCCGTCCCGCCGCGCGCCGTAGGGCCGCCCGACCCACGCCCGGAGCCGCGCCTCGTACTCCTCGCCGTTCCCGCTCATGACCGCCTCGACCTCGGCAGACCCAGTCCCTGGACGGCGACCATGTCGCGCAGCACCTCGTTGACGCCGCCACCGAAGGTGTTGACGATGCCCTGCCGCGACAGCTGCTCGATCTGCCCGTGGAGTACGGCCCCCGGCGACTCGGGGCGGATCCGGCCGGCGGCGCCGAGGATCCCGGTCAGCGTCCGCTGGACGTCGATGTGCGTCTCGGTCCCGTAGGACTTGGCGGCGCCGGCCTGCGCGCCGGTCAGCGTCCCGGCCTCCACCGCCATCGTCATCTTCCAGTTCATCAGCCGCATCGCCTCCAGCCGGGCGTGCGTGCGGGCGAGGTCGGCCCGCACCCACGGCAGGTCGATCACCCCGTTCCCCCGCGCCCAGTCGCGGACGTCCTCCCACAGCCGGATCATCCGGCCGCCGAGCGCGGCGAGCCCGATGCGCTCGTGGTTGAGCTGCGTGGTGATCAGGCTCCAGCCGCCGTTGACCTCCCCGACCACCGACGACGCGGGGACCTGGACGCCGTTGTAGTACGTCGCCGTGACGACCATCCCGCCGACCGTCGGGATCGGGCTCCAGGAGAACCCGTCGGCGTCGGTCGGGACGATCAGGATCGAGATGCCCTTGTGCTTCGGCGCGTCCGGGTCGGTGCGCGCCGCGAGCCAGATGTGGTCGGCGGTGTTGGCGCCGCTGGTGAAGACCTTGCTGCCGTCGATGACGTACCGGTCGCCGTCGCGGACGGCCCTGGTGCGCAGCGAGGCGAGGTCGGTCCCGGCGTCGGGCTCGGTGTAGCCGATCGCGAAGACGATGTCGCCCGACAGGATGCCGGGAAGGTACCTGCGCTTCTGCTCGTCGGTGCCGAACCGCATCAGCGTGGGGCCGACCGTGTTGACGGTGACGAACGGGAACGGCAGCCCGGCGCGCTGCACCTCGTCGAAGAACACGTACTGCTCGGCGATCGACCTGCCCTGCCCGCCGTACTCCTCCGGCCAGCCGTAGCCGAGCCAGCCGTCGTTGCCGAGCATCTTGACGATCTCGCGGAACCGCTCGCCGCCCACGCCCTGCTCGCCGGCGCGGCGCCGCACGTCCTCGGGCAGCAGGCCCGCGAAGTACGCCCTCAGTTCCGCGCGCAGCTCGCGATGCGCCTCGGACTCACGCAGATCCATACATGCCCTTTCTCGGTCAGGGGAGGAAGCGCCCGCGGCCCGCGGCGGTGAACTCCTCGCGGAGCGCGGCCTTGTCGGCCTCGGTCATCGGGACGTACTCCGGCGAGCCCCGGCCCGCCCACCGGAACACGGGGTCGGACGTGCGCCAGCCGTCGAGCTGCAGCTCCTTCTTCTTGAGCTTTCCCGACCCGGTCGTCGGCAGCGCGTGCGAGACGCGCACGAAGCGCGGCGCCCCCTTGGTGCCGAGGTCGTCCTGGCGGGCCAGGAAGGCGGGCAGGTCCAGGTCCTCGAACGCGACGCCCTCGGGGATCTCGATCGCCGCCATCACCTGGTCGCCGGAGCGCGGGTCCGGCACCCCGAACGCGACCGCGTCCACGATCTTCGGGTGGCGGCGGACGACGTTCTGGGTGAGCAGCGCGGAGATGTTCTCCGAGTCCACCCGGATCCAGTCGCCGGACCTGCCGCCGAAGTACAGGAACCCGTCGCCGTCGACGTAGCCGAGGTCGCCGGTCCAGTACCACCCGTGCCTCACCCGCTCGGCGTCGGCCTCGGGGTTGTTGTAGTAGCCCTCGAACCTGGCCGCGCCGTGCACATCGACGATCTCCCCGACGGCGGCCTCGGCGTTGGTGACGCGGCCGTGCCCGTCCAGCACGGCGGGCGCGCAGGTCTCGCGCGTCTCGGGGTTGACGACGCGGACGCCGTCGTGGGCCGGGCGGCCGAGCGCGCTCGGCGGCGCCTGCGGATCCCGCTTGATCATGCCGGCGCTCTCGCTGGACCCGTAGCCCTCGACCAGCCGCGCGCCGAAGCGGCGCAGGAACTCGGCCTTGTCCTCCGGAGACGCCTCCGTCCCGAACCCGTGCGTCAGCGTGTTGTCACCGTCGTCCGGCCTCTCGGGGGTGGCGAGGACGTAGCCGATCGCCTTGCCGACGTAGGTGAAGAACGTCGCGCCGTAGTAGCGGACGTCCGGCAGGAACCCGGACGCGGAGAACCTCCTCGCCAGGACGACGGTCGCGCCGACCGCGAGCGACGGCGCCCACAGCGCCATCAGCGCGTTGCCGTGGAACAGCGGCATCGGGCAGTAGCTGACGTCCTCGCGCTTGACGTCGTACTTGGCGCTGTTGTTCCGGCCGAGTTCGGCGAGCCGGCCCTGCGAGCAGCGCGCCGCCTTCGACGCGCCGGTCGTGCCCGAGGTGAACAGCAGGAGCATCTGCGTCTCCGGCGTGATCGACTCATCGGGCTCGGGCTCGCAGGCGTGGGCGGCGACCAGGGCCGGGTAGCCGTCGTCGTCGACCAGCAGGAAGCGGTCGCGCGGGACGCCGATGTCGAGGCCGTCCAGCAGCTCCAGCCCGGCCCGGTCGGTGACGACGAGCTGGAGGTCGGTGTGCCGGACCTCCTGCTCCAGGTAGGCGCCGGTCCGGGTGGAGTTGATGCCGACGATCGTCGCGCCGCCGAGCGCCGCCGCCCCGAGCCACAGGACGTACTCCGGGACGTTCTCCAGCAGGACGCCGATGTGGAACGGCCCGTCCCGGCGCAGGTCGCGGGCGAGCGACGCGCGGGCCGCGCTCTCCCGGACGACCTCGTCCCAGGTCCACGTCCGCTCGCGGCTGCGCAGGCCGGGCCGGGCGTCGCCCAGCCGGGCCAGCAGCATCGCCGCGATGGTCTCGTCACGCACCCGCGGCACCCCAGGCCGGCTCGGTGGACAGGACGCAGTGGGTGCCGCCGTAGATCGCGGTCATGCACTTGTTGCAGTGGATGCACAGCGACTCGGTCGCGGGCTCGTCCTCGATCCGGTTGATCAGGTCGGGCTCGCGCAGGAGGGCGCGGGCCATCGCGACGAACTGGAAGCCCTCCGCCATCGCGGTGTCCATGCCCGCCCTGTCGGTGACGCCGCCCAGCAGGATCATCGGCAGCTTCACCGCGGCGCGGATCTGCCGGGCGTCCTTGAGCAGGTAGAGGTCCTCGTAGGGGTAGGACTTCAGGAAGTGCTTGCCGATCAGCTTGATCCCGAGCTTGGTCGGCTGCTTCATGACGGAGGCGAACTCGTGCAGCGGCGCGTCGCCCTTGAACAGGTACATGGGGTTGAGCAGGGAGCTGCCCGCGGTCATCTGGAGCGCGTCGACGGAGCCGTCGGCCTCCAGCCACCGGGCGACCTGGATGGCCTCGTCGATCCAGAAGCCCCCGGGCACGCCGTCGTCCATGTTGAGCTTCGCGGTGATCGCGATGCGGTCGCCGACGGCGTCGCGGACGGCGCGGCCGATGTCGCGCGCCAGCCGGGCGCGGTTCTCCAGCGACCCGCCGTACTCGTCCTTGCGGTGGTTGACCTTGGGGCTGAGGAACGCGCTCGTCAGGTAGTTGTGCCCCATGTGGATCTCGATGGAGTCGAACCCCGCCTCGACCGCCATCCGGCCCGCGCGGCCGTGCGCCTCGACGACGCGCTGGAGGTCCGCGTGGGTGGCGGCCCTCGCGACGGTCTGCGTGGTCAGGTGGAAGTGGCGGCTGGGCGCGAGCGCGGGGAGCCCGTTGCTCTTGGGGTTGGCGACCGGGCCGGCGTGCCCGATCTGCGCCTGGACGGCCGCCCCCTCCGCGTGCACGGCGTCGGTGAGCCTGCGCAGGCCGGGCATCGCCTCGTCCCGCCAGTGGATCTGCCGGCGGTCGGTGCGGCCCTCGGGCGCGACCGCGCAGTACGCGACGGTGGTCATCCCCACGCCGCCGCGCGCGTGCCGGACATGGAAGTCGATCAGCGCGTCGGTGACCTGGCCGTCCTTGGTCAGCCCCTCGTACGTCGCCGCCTTGATCGTGCGGTTCCGCAGCGTGACCGGGCCGAGTTTCGCGGGCTCGAACACGTCGGGCTTCGGGGCGGTTGCCGGGGGGTGCGGGGGGTCGCC
>NZ_JBEZJP010000463.1:0-6123 GCF_040653175.1 Actinomadura sp. NPDC048032 | reverse complement strand
CGAGATCCGCCAGCGCCACCCCGTCTTCGGCGTCGGCTCCTACGTCGAACTGTCCGCCTCCAACCCCTCCGTCCTGGCCTTCACCCGCGAGATCAACGGCGGGGACGCCAACCAGTGGGGCGGCGCGAACACGGTCCTCTGCGTGAACAACCTGTCCCGGTTCCCCCAGCCCGTGGAGCTGGACCTGCGGCGCTTCCGGGGCTCGTACCCGATCGAGTGCATGGGCGGCGTCCAGTTCCCCGCCATCGGCGAACTGCCCTATCTGCTGACCCTTCCAGGGCACGGCTTCTACTGGTTCCTGCTTCCGCCGCCGCCGGACGAGCAGGAGCCGGGAGAGGGAGTGATGTGACCGTGGCGCCGTCCGCTCCGCCGACCGACACCTCGCTCGTCCGGCTCCTGGCCGGCTGGCTGCCGCGGCAGCGGTGGTTCGGCGGCAAGGACGGCCCCATCCACGACCTCGCCATCGGCACCGCCACCGAACTCCGGTCCGGCGACCCCTCCCTGCACCACCTCGTCCTCGACGTCCGCCAGGACGGCACCACCGACCACTACCAGCTCCTCCTCGGCGTCCGCCGCGACCTTCCCGAGCATCTGGCGCCGGTCGCGATCGGGCATCTGGAGGACCCCGAGCAGGACATCACCGGGTACGTCTACGACGCCGCCCACGACGCGGAGCTGACGCGCCCGCTGCTGGACCTGATGGCGGACGACCGGACGGTCGGGCCGCTGACCTTCCGCCGCGCGCCCGGCACCGGCATCCGCACGGACCTGGACGGCACGCCGATCCCGGGCGAGCAGAGCAACACCTCGCTGATCTTCGGCGACGCCTACATCTGCAAGCTGTTCCGCCGCCTGTCCCCCGGCGTCAGCCCCGACCTGGAGGTCAACCTCGCGCTCTCCCGGCGGGGCTGCGAGCACGTCCCGAGCGTGCACGGCTGGATCGAGCTGGAACCGGGCGCGCTGGGCACCGCGGGGGGCACCGGCTCGGGCGGCCCCGCGGGCGGCGCGGACTCCGGCGGCGGGGACGAGCCGGTCACGCTCGCGCTGCTGTCGGAGTTCCTGCGCACCGCGACGGACGGCTGGCAGCTCGCGCTCACCAGCGTCCGCGACTGGTTCGCCCAGCCCGCAACGCCGGGGCCGTCGCCCGCGCTCACCGCCGGCGACGCCGGCGGGGACTTTGCCGCCGAGGCCGAACGGCTCGGCGCGGCCACCGCCGAGGTGCACCGCGACCTCGCCGCCGCGTTCGGCGTGACGCAGGCGCCGCCCGAGCTGCTGCGGGAGATCGTCTTCTCGATGCACGAGCAGCTCGACCAGGTCAGCGCCGCCGTCCCGCAGCTGCGCCCCTACGCGCCCGCGATCCGCGAGGTGTTCGACCGGGTCGCCGCGGAGGCGTCGCCGCTGCCGTTCCAGCGCGTGCACGGCGACTACCACCTCGGCCAGGTCCTGCGCACCGACTCCGGCTGGACGCTGCTGGACTTCGAGGGCGAGCCGGCCCGCACGCCCGCCGAGCGCCGGGCGCCCGCGCACCCGCTGCGCGACGTCGCCGGGATGCTCCGCTCGTTCGAGTACGCCGCGCGGTTCCTGCTGGCCCGGGAGGGCGACCTCCCGCCGGAGACGGCGGACGCGCTGGAGCTGCGCGCCCAGGCGTGGGCCGAGCGGAACCGGGCGGCGTTCTGCGCCGGCTACGCGGCCGCGGGCGGGCCCGACCCCGCGGCGCACGCGGCGCTGGTCCGGGCCTTCGAGTTCGACAAGGCCGTCTACGAGATCCGGTACGAGGCGCGGAACCGGCCGTCGTGGCTGCCCGTCCCGCTGCGGTCCCTGGCCCGGCTCGCGGGCTGACCGGCCAGGCGCCGCGCCGGGCCCGCCCGCACCGGCCCTCGCTCGGCCGCCGCGTCACAGGTCGATGGCGTAGTCGAGGACGACCCGGTCGGCGGGCAGCACGATCTCGCGGCAGACCTCCATCACGCCGGCGCGCGCCAGCATGCGGCGGGTGATGGCGAGCACCGGCACCCCGCCCGCCATGTTGAGGGTCTCGGCCTCCTCGGGCGTCGGCATCCGGGAGCGGACGGCCTCCTCGACGCGGGTCGGCGGGTACCCGAGGTAGGCGAGCTGCGCGAGCGTCCCCCCGGGCCAGGGCTCGCGCGCCGGGTCGGCGACGGGCGTGTCGCCGACCACGTCCCACGGCAGGTAGTTGACGGAGATCTGCTGCGGCTCCTCGCGCGCGTAGAAGACGAACCGGCGGCGCAGCAGCTCGGTGCCGGACGGCAGCTCGAACAGCGCGCCGAGGTCGTCGTCGGCCCGGACGCGGGAGAACTCCCGGTCCAGCCGGTACTCCTCCCAGGTGATCCTCTGGTCGCGGGTGAACGTGGTCTCGGGGACCGCCGACGGCTCGGCCACCGCGCGGTAGCGGTCCATCGCCACGCGGCGGGCCGGCGGGACGGTCCGGACGCGCGTGCCTCCGCCGCGGCGGGTCTCCACCAGGCCCTCGCCGCGCAGCAGCGCGACGGCCTGCCGCACGACGATCTCCGAGACGCCGTGGACGTCGCACAGCTCGGCCAGGGTCGGCAGCCGCGTCCCCGGCGGGAGGCTGCCGTCCCGGATCCCCTCTCGCAGGGTGTCGGCGATGCGCAGATAGGCGGGACGCTCCGGCACCGGCGTCACCTCCCTCTCCTCGGGCGCGCCCCCCGGCCTCCTGCCCGCGGCCACGTTCGAACAGCGTTCGACGCCGCGTTCGATCCTGCTCGCCCCTCCAGTCATCCATACCTTCCAGGCGCTATCCGCGGGGGCACGGTCCGCTTACGGACAGCTTGACACCTCTCAGGCCGAGTAAGACTTTTGTATACAGAAGAGCGGCCTCGGGGAAGGGACGACCTTGATGGGCGACTTCGAGGATCTGAAGGCGGCCATCGAGGGCGAGTTTCCGGGTTGGCAGGTGTGGCGCAGCGACGCGGGGCGCTGGTACGCGACCCGCAGCGGCGACCTCACCGATGCGCAACTCCAGGCGGGATGTGCGATGACGGTGGCCGCGGACGACTCGGAGGGGCTCCGGCGGGTGCTGCTCGACCAGGCGCCCGGGGAGCCCGGAGAACGGTGACGGGAGGCGGGAGAGTCGGGGCGGCCCGGTCCGCGCGCGGGGGCGGACCGGGCTGGGACAGGCCGGTACGGAAGGTACCTGTGTCGCTCAGGTGACACAGGAATGGAGCCCAGGGCGGTGGGGTCGGGGTCACCCCTGGGGCGAGGTAGACGTGGCCGCACGGACGGCACATTCGGCGCGACCCCACGACGAAGAGTCGTGCCGGCCGTGCGGCCGCAACATCCGCACCGGAATGCCGGGTTCGCGAAAACAGGTCGGTCCGTCATGTGAGAGCGCCCGTTCTCGGGGCAACCTCTTGGGGTAAACGGCTCAGTGACGGGAGGCCATGACGTCATGGCACGGGTGACGCGCGCGGAGATCGATCGACTCGTCGGCGGCGACCACCATGATCCACACGGCGTCCTCGGGGCGCATCCCGGTCGGGACGGGGTGACGGTGCGGGCGTTGCGCCCGCTCGCCGAGAAGGTCGAGGTCGTGCTGCCCAGCGGCGACCGCCACCCGCTCCGGCACTTCCACCAGGGCGTGTTCGTCGGGACGCTGCCCGCCGGCACGTCGCTCGCCGGCACCGAGAAGGACCGGGCCCCTCTCGCCGTCCCCGACTACCGGCTCGCCGTCACCTACGGAGACGGCGTCGAGACGATCCAGGACGACCCCTACCGCCATCTGCCGACGCTCGGCGAGCTCGACCTGCACCTGATCGGCGAGGGCCGGCACGAGGAGCTGTGGCGCGCGCTGGGCGCCCGCGTCCGCTCCTACGCGTCCGCTCTCGGCACGGTGGAGGGGACGGCCTTCGCGGTGTGGGCTCCGACGGCGCGGGGCGTGCGGGTGGTCGGCGACTTCAACCACTGGGACGGCCGCGCGTACCCCATGCGGTCGCTCGGCTCCACCGGCGTCTGGGAGCTGTTCGTCCCGGGCGTCGGCGACGGCACGCGCTACAAGTACGAGATCCTCGGGGCCGACGGCGTGTGGCGCGCCAAGGCCGACCCGATGGCGCAGGCCACCGAGACCCCGCCCGCGACGGCGTCCCGCGTCTTCACCTCCTCCTACGAGTGGGAGGACGGCGCGTGGATGGACGCGCGCAAGGAGCACGACTGGCTGCACGAACCCATGAGCGCCTACGAGGTGCACCTCGGGTCGTGGCGTCCCGGGCTCGGCTACCGGGAGCTTGCGGAGGAGCTGACGCAGTACGTCAGCGACATGGGCTTCACGCACGTGGAGTTGCTTCCGGTCACCGAGCACCCCTACGGACCGTCCTGGGGCTACCAGGTGACGTCCTACTACGCGCCCACGGCCCGGTTCGGCGACCCCGACGACTTCCGGTACCTCATCGACCGCCTCCACCAGGCCGGTATCGGCGTCATCATGGACTGGGTGCCCGCCCACTTCCCGAAGGACGAGTGGGCGCTGGCCCGGTTCGACGGCACCGCCCTCTACGAGCACGACGATCCGAAGCGCGGCGAGCACCCCGACTGGGGGACGCTCGTGTTCAACTTCGGCCGCGCCGAGGTCCGCAACTTCCTCGTGGCGAACGCGTCGTTCTGGCTGGAGGAGTTCCACATCGACGGGCTGCGCGTGGACGCCGTCGCCTCGATGCTGTACCTCGACTACTCGCGCAAGGAAGGCGAGTGGACGCCCAACATCTACGGCGGGCGGGAGAACCTGGAGGCCATCTCCTTCCTCCAGGAGATGAACGCGACGGTCTACAAGCGCAACCCCGGCATCATGACGATCGCGGAGGAGTCGACGGCGTGGCCCGGGGTCTCCCGCCCGACCCATCTCGGCGGGCTCGGGTTCGGGTTCAAGTGGAACATGGGCTGGATGCACGACACGCTCGAATACCTGCGTCACGAGCCGGTGTTCCGGCACTACCACCACAACGAGATCACGTTCTCGCTGGTGTACGCGTTCTCGGAGAACTACGTCCTGCCGCTGTCGCACGACGAGGTCGTCCACGGCAAGGGCTCGCTCCTGAGCAAGATGCCGGGCGACTCCTGGCAGCAGTTCGCCGGGCTGCGGGCGCTGCTGGCCTACATGTGGTCGCATCCCGGCAAGCAGCTGCTGTTCATGGGGCAGGAGTTCGGGCAGGGCGCCGAATGGGCGGAGGAGCGCCCGCTGGACTGGTGGCTGCTGGACAACGCCTCCGAGGGGGCCAACCACCTCGGGCTGCAGAGGCTCGTGCGCGACCTGAACCACGCGTACCAGGGCGAGCCCGCGCTGTGGACGCGCGACAGCGACCACGACGGGTTCCGCTGGATCGACGGCAACGACGCCGGCGGCAACACCCTGTCCTACCTGCGCTACGGGACGGCCCCGGACGGCGGCGAGCCGCCCGTCGTGGCGTGCGTCGTCAACTTCGCCGGGAACCCGCACGAGAACTACCGCGTGGGCCTCCCCCGCGTGGGCCGGTGGCGCGAACTCGTCAACACCGACGCCTACGAGTACGGCGGCAGCGGCGTCGGCAACCTCGGGAGGGTCGAGGCGGCGCCGGAGCCGTGGCACGGGCTGCCCGCGTCGGCGGAGATGCGCGTCCCGCCCCTGGGGGCGGTGTGGCTCGTCCCTGAATAGGGTGACGGGATGCGCCTGCACATCGTCCCCGGCCAGTTCATGGTGGAGCACCTCCCGCACGCGACGTTCCCGGAGGACGACGAGTGGGTCGCGCTCATCCGCGCTCCCGAGGGCCTCACCGTGATCCGGGACGCCTCGCCGTTCGCCGAGACGGAGCGGTGGGTCGGCTTCTACGGCGACCCGGACGGCGGTCTCCCCACGCCCGGCGTGCTCGCCGGCGTCGTGGGGCCGCTGGCCGAGGCCGGCGTGCCCGTCTTCGCCGTCTCGACGTACCACTCCGACCTCGTGCTCGTCCCGGAGCACCGGTCGGAGGCGGCGGCGGGGGCGCTGCGCGACGCCGGCCACCGCGTCGAGAACTGAACGGCTAGAGGCGTTCGAGGAGCCAGCGGGGGCCGACGACGGCGGCGCCCGCCTCCTCGCAGCGGGCGCGCAACTCCCGGTCGGCCGTGACCACCAGGTGGTCC
>NZ_JBEZJP010000462.1:0-6160 GCF_040653175.1 Actinomadura sp. NPDC048032 | reverse complement strand
GGCGCCCTCGGAGGGCGTTCCCCCTGGGGAGGCGGCGCTTGCCGCGACGGAGCCACCGGCGCCGCGCCTGCACGGGGCTCGCGGACGTCGCCAGGTGCGCCCTGCTGCGCCGCCGGCGCGGGCGCGCCTTGCGGACGTTCGGCGTCGGGCGGTTCGGGGCGAGCCCGCCTGCCGCGCGGACGGTGGACGTCGCCCGGTTGTTCCTGGTGGTGCGGTGGCGCGGGGGCGGCGTGCGGAGCCCCGCCCTGAGGGCGTTCGGCGTCAGAGGGGGGCGCGTGCCGACGCCCCCTGGCGGGCGGAGCCGTGCCGGCGCCGGCCTCGGAGGCGTCGCCCGCCGCTTCCCGCTGTGCCTCCGGCTCGGGGGCTCCCTCAGGATGCTCGGTCGCGGGACGTATCGCGTGGCGTCCGCTGCTTCGGGGGGAGACGGCCGGAGGCGGGTCGTCGTCGGGCTTCGGCGGCGCGGCATGGCGCCGTCGCGGGGCGCTGCGCGGCTCGCGGGCGTCGTCGGTGCGCTCCTGCGGTTCCGCCGGTGCGGCGGCGGCCGCTCGGTCCTCCCGGGGCGCGGTGGTTCGGGCGTCGTCGTCCTTGGGGCGCTCTTCGGCCGGTGACTGCTCCGCAGGGGAGGAGGTGTCGTCCTCCTGGGCGGGCTCCTCATCCTGGACGGAGCGGGACGTGGGCCGCCAGGGCTCGGTCTCCGGGGGCGGAGCAGCAGCGGCGGAAGGCGCCTCCTGCTCGGGCTCCTCGTCCGGGGGAGGAGGCGTGAACTGGACGTACCAGGTGGGGCCCGCCGGCTTCTCGGCCGCCTCGTCGCCGCCGCCCTCGCCGCCGGTGTCGCCGTCGGTGTCACCGCCGGTGTCGTCCGAGGTCTCGCCGACGGCCTCGTCCGCAGCCTCGTCGCCGGGCTCGTCCCGAGGCTCGGCGGGACGGCGGACGGCGATGTCCGGACGGGTCAGGTTGACCTTCACCGGCACGCGGAACTCGGCGGTTCCGTTGCGCGCCGGTTCCGCGTCGAGCTCGGCGTCGTCGCCCACGTGCAGACCCCCTCTGCTCGTCCCTGACAGGCGGCGGAGCGGTCCTGCCGACAACCCCGTGCGTATAGAGGATGCGTATTTTATCGGGAAGGTTCGCCGGGATCCGTATCGGCGCGCGCCGTGTCGCCGTGAACCTGGGGCGGGGTTCGCGGAGATACATCGCTGACAACGTCCCCCCACGGGAAGGCCCGGTGCGCATGCCATGGTGGCCGCGATGACCGTTCCCCCGACGGCTCGGGAGGGCGACGCCGATCTCGTCGAGAGATCGCTCGCCGACCCCGAGGCGTTCGCCGCGCTGTTCGACCGCTACTCAGCGATGATCTACCGGTACGTCTCCCGCAGGCTCGGGCCGGAGGCGGCGGAGGACGTCGTCGGGGAGACGTTCCTGGTCGCGTTCAGCAAGCGGAACCGCTACGACCTGGAGCAGCGTGACGCGCGGCCGTGGCTGTTCGGCATCGCGACGAAGCTGGTGGCGCGGCACCACAGGGCGGAGGCCGCGCGCTACCGGGCGCTGCGGCGCAGCCCCGTGGACGGCCCCGTCGAGGGGCCCGACGACCGCGTCGCGGCCGGGGTGACCGCGTCGGCGACCCGCCCCGCGCTGGCGGCGGCGCTGTCCGGCCTGGCGCGCCGCGACCTGGACGTCCTGCTCCTGGTGGCCTGGGGCGACCTGTCCTACGAGGAGGCGGCGCGGGCGCTCGGCATCCCGGTCGGCACGGTCCGCTCCCGCCTCAACCGGGCGCGGCGCAAGGTGCGCGCGGCGCTCGGCGACACCGACCCGACCCGCGAGGAGGCGTGACCATGGACGATCTCGACCTGATCCGCGGCCTCGGCCGCGACCTGGAGCACGAGCCGCCGCCGTCCCTCGCCCGCCAGCGCGGCCGGCTGCTGGACGAGGCGCGGCACGGGCGCCGCGGCAGGGGCCGCCGGACGGGCAGGGCGGGAGTGACGGGCATGGCAGGGGTGACGGGCATGGTGCGGTGGACGCTGCTCGGCGTGGTCGCGGCGGTGACGGCCGCGGCGATCCTCGTCCCGGCGGTCCTCCTGCACGGGCGGGACGCGCGGCCGGCGGCGACCGGCTCGACCGCGCCCGCCACGGGCACGGCGCTAAACGTGCTGGTCATCGGGCTGGACGCCCGCTACGGCGGCGCGTCGCGCTCGGACACCCTGATGCTCGTGCACGTCCCCGCCGACCGGAAGAGGCCGCGGGTGGTGAGCATCCCGCGGGACGTGCTCGTGCCGATGCCCGCCTGCGGCCGGGCCGGAGGGCGGCAGGCGCTGGTCAACACGGCGTTCCCGATGGGCGGCGCCGCCTGCACGCGCAGGACGGTGGAGTCGCTGACCGGCGTCCGGATCGACCAGACCATAGTGATCGACTTCGGTGGTTTCACGCGGATGGTGGACGCCCTCGGCGGGGTGGAGGTGACGCTGCCGAAGGCGGTCGACGACGCCAATTCGGGGCTGAGCCTTCCCCCGGGCCGGCACCGGCTGAGAGGGAAGCAGGCGCTCGCCTACGTCCGGACCAGGCACGGCCTCGGGGACGGCTCGGATCTCGACCGCGTCCGGCGCCAGCAGCAGTTCCTCGCCTCGGCGGCGCGGCAGGCCAGGGTGGTCATGGCGAAGGACCCGATCCGGTTCGCGCGCTTCCTCGCCGTCGCGGCCCGTTCGATCGACAGCACGCCGCGGCTGGACGCCGGGGCGCTGCGCGCGCTCGCGCGCGGGTACGACGGGAGCGGCGGCGTCGCCGCGGCCACGATCCCCGTCCGTCCCGCCCCCTCGGACCCGAACCGGCTCGTGGTGGACGAGGCCGCCGCCCGGAGGGTGCTCGCGCCCTTCCTGACGCGATGAGTGACGCCCGGTCTGAGGGGTAGGGGCCGCATCGTTCCCGGCTACGACCCACGAGCAAGGAGTGAGTGAGCGATGGCCACGAAAGTCCGCGACATCATGACCGGCTCGCCTACGTCGGTGTCGCCGGAGCTCGACATCGTCACCGTGGCGCGCGCGATGCGCGACGAGGAGATCGGTGCGGTCCTGGTGGCGGAGGGCGACGACCTGAAGGGCGTCGTCACCGACCGCGACCTGGTGGTGCGCGGGCTCGCCGCAGGCGGCGACCCCGCCCAGGCCAAGATCGGCCAGATCGCCAGCAAGGTGACCGCGACGGTGGGGCCCGACGACTCCCTCGACAAGGCCGCGCAGATCATGCGCGAGCGGTCCGTCCGGCGGCTCCCCGTCATCGAGGACGGCCGTCCGGTGGGCATCGTGTCCATCGGCGACCTGGCGATCGAGAAGGACTCGGCCTCGGCGCTCGCCGACATCAGCGCGGCGCGCTCCAACGGCTGACATGCCCGCCTACAGCACGGACAGGAGCAGCTCCAGTTCCTCGTCGGTGTTGTAGTAGTGCACGGAGGCCCGCACGGCCGACGGACGGGCGTGCGGGTCGTATCCGTGCGAGAGCGGGTCGGTCACGTTGACGTTGACGCCCCGCTCCCTGGCCGCCGCCTTGACGGCGGCCGGCTCGCGTCCGTCCACGGTGAACGTGACGATGCCGGACGGCCGCGCGCCCCGGTCCAGGACGGTGATCCCGGGCCGGTCGGCGAGTTCCTCCCTGAGCCGGGCGGCGAGGCCAAGGACGCGGTCCTCGATCCGCTCCATCCCGAGGCCGGCCGCGTAGTCGGCGGCGACGCCCAGCCCGATCTGCCCGGCGACGTGCCGTTCCCACGTCTCGAACCGCTGGGCGTCGTCGCGCAGCTCGAACCCGTCCGGCGCCTTCCAGTCGGCGGCCTGGAGGTCGAGGAACGGCGGGACGAGCGTCCGCAGGATGTCGCGCCGGACGTAGAGGAAGCCCGTGCCGCGCGGTCCGCGCAGGAACTTGCGCCCCGTCGCCGACAGGATGTCGCAGCCGATCTCCTCGACGTCCACGGCGAGATGCCCCACCGACTGGCACGCGTCCAGGAGGAACAGGACGCCGTGCGCGCGGCACAGCCGCCCGACCTCGGCGGCCGGGTTGATGAGCCCGTTGTGGGTGGGGATGTGGTTCAGCGACACCAGCCGGACGTCGCCCTTGGCGAGTTCGGCCTCCAGCGCGTCCAGCGAGAGGGTGCCGTCGGCCTCGTCCGGGACGACCTCCACGCGGGCGCCCTTGGCCGCCGCCACCTGCTGGTAGGCGATCGCGTTACTGGAGTACTCGCTCGTCGTCGTCAGGATGCGGTCGCCCTCGGCGAAGGGGATCGCGTAGAACGCCATGTCCCATGCCCGGGTGGCGTTCTCCACGAAGGCGATCTCGTCGGGGCGTGCCCCCAGCAGCCGGGCGACGGCGTCGTAGAAGTGCGCGATGGCCGCCTCGTTGCGTTCGGCGGCCTCGTATCCGCCGATCAGCGACTCCAGTTCGAAGTGCCCGGCGACGGCGTCGATGACGGGACGGGGCGGCAGCGCGGCCCCGGCGTTGTTGAGATGGGCCACCTTCGCGCAGCCGGGAGTGTCGGACCGGAGCTCGTCGATGTCCACAGGCAGCCTTCCCCTCGCGGAATTGTCGTACCCCCGCGGGACCCTGGGATCCTGCGGCGGCTTGACCTCAACCATTCTTGAGGTCGCATGCTTGCTGTTCCAGGCTAACGATCACAGGGGTCTCCATGGACATGGAAGTCACGGCGTGGATGTCGCTGCACCACGCCATGAACGCGAGGGACAGCAGGCCGTTCTCCCGGGCGACGCTGGGCCGCATCGCCCGCTTCGCCCGCCCCCACCGGGGCATACTCACGGCCTTTCTCCTGCTCAGCGTGGTGATGGCGGTCATCGCCGTCGCGACGCCCGTCCTCGCCGGATGGGTCGTCAACGCGATCGTCGACCATGACGCCACGTCCACGGTCGTGTGGCTCGCCATCGTGATCGCGGTTCTGGCGCTGGCCGAGGGCTCCCTCGGCCTCCTCAACCGGTGGCTCTCCGCGCGCATCGGCGAGGGGCTGATCCTCGACCTGCGCACCTCCGTGTTCGACCACGTCCAGCGCATGCCGGTCGCGTTCTTCACCCGGACCCGCACCGGCGCCCTGGTCAGCCGGCTCAACAACGACGTGATCGGCGCCCAGCGCGCGTTCAGCGACACCCTCTCCGGAGTGGTCAGCAACCTCGTGACGGTGCTGCTCACCTTCGCCGTGATGGTGCGGATCTCCTGGCAGATCACCCTGCTGGCGCTGGTCCTGCTGCCCGTGTTCGTCCTCCCGGCCCGCCGGATGGGCTCCCGCCTGGCGAAGCTCGAACGCGAGGCCGCGGCGCACGACGCCGCGATGAGCACCCAGATGACCGAGCGGTTCTCCGCCCCCGGCGCGACACTGGTGAAGCTGTTCGGGCGCCCGGCCCGCGAGTCGGCCGAGTTCGCCGCCCGGGCCCGCCGCGTCCGCGACATCGGCGTCCGCACCGCGATGGTGCAGCACGTCTTCATCACGGCGCTGACCATGGTCTCGGCGCTCGCCCTCGCGCTCGTCTACGGCGTCGGCGGGTTCCTGTCCCTGCGCGGCCACCTCGACGCCGGCGCCGTCGTCGCCCTCGCCCTGCTGCTCACCCGCCTCTACGCGCCGCTGACCGCCCTGGCCAGCTCCCGCGTCGAGGTGATGAGCGCGCTCGTCAGCTTCGAGCGGGTCTTCGAGGTGCTCGACCTCAAGCCGCTCGTCGCCGAGAAGCCCGAGCCCGGCGACGTGCCCGAGGGCCCGGTGGCCGTCGAGTTCGACCACGTCACCTTCGCCTACCCGTCGGCCGACAAGGTCTCCCTCGCCTCCCTCGAAGAGGTCGCCACCCTCGACACCCGGGGCGGCGTCGACGTCCTGCACGACGTGTCGTTCCGCGCCGAGCCCGGCCAGATGGTCGCCCTGGTCGGCTCGTCCGGCGCGGGCAAGTCGACGATCGCGCAACTGCTGCCGCGCCTCTACGACGTCGACTCCGGCGCCGTCCGGCTCGGCGGCGTCGACGTCCGCGACCTGTCGTTCCAGGCCATCCGCGACACGCTCGGCATGGTGACGCAGGACGGGCACCTGTTCCACGAGTCGATCCGCGAGAACCTCCTGCTCGCCCGGCTCATCAAGATGATCGAGCAGGCGAACCGGGGCGGCGCGGGCGGCCACCAGGTGGTGACCGGCGCGGAC
>NZ_JBEZJP010000461.1:0-6188 GCF_040653175.1 Actinomadura sp. NPDC048032 | reverse complement strand
TGTCCTTGGCGTCCCGCACCATCTGCGCGTACACGCCGGGGACGGGCTGCGCCGGGACGGCGGCCCGCCGCCGGACCGGCGTCGCCCCGGTGCCGCGCGGCAGCCCCGCGGTCCCCGACCCGTCGACCTCGAACTCGTAGGAGATCCGGTGCGAGGTCTCGCGCTTGCGGTCGACGACGACCATCTCGTCGGCCAGGTGCAGGACGAGGTCGCGCTGGTCGTCGGGGCGCTCCAGCCGCGTCCGCAGCGGCTCGAACTGCAGCGACAGGTCGTACCCGAAGGCCCCGTACAGACCGAGGTGCGGGTCGTCGCAGCGGAACAGGTCGACGACGGCGCGCAGCGCGGTGAAGACGGTCGGCTGGCGGCTGCGCTCCTCTTCGGCGAAAAAGCCCTCGGCCGGCGGGACGAAGACCTCGAACAGGCCGGGCTCGTCGGTCCGCACCTCGCCGACCTCGCGCAGCGCGCCCGCCAGCGCGGGCAGGACGACCCGGCCGCGCCCGTTCAGGGAGCGGACGGCGACCGTCCGGCCGCGCGCGACGATCTCCAGGCAGGGATCGACGTAGGCCATGTGCCAGCGGCTGTAGCGGCCCGGGTACTCCATGCCGGAGCTGAGCACGCCGCCGCGCCGCTCCCCCACGGCGGCGACGAGGACGTTCAGCGCGTCGGACTTGCGCTCGGAGTCGACCGGGACGGCGGTACGGGTCACCCGTACGCCCCCGGCCGTGACGAACTCGCTGGTCAGCGGCTGTCGTGAGACGGTCTCCACCGCGGTGGCCCCTCATGTCGGGCCCCCACCGGGCGTCGCGAACAGGAAACGACCGCCGGTGAGGGCGGTCGCCTGGTCGTGAACACGCGCGAACCGGCACCGCCTCAGCGGCGCCACCACCACCGGGAGGCTGCGGTTCGCATGCGGCGAGGCTACCACGGGCGCACGGTTCCCTACCTGGCGCTTCCCGGCGTGGAGCGATCCACCGAAGTCGTGCCGCGGCCGATATCGGGCTGTGACCAGGGCGTGTGTAGGCTCGCCCGGCCGCACCCCCGGCACGGTCCCGTCGCGCGACCCGGGCGGACCGTGCGCGGGCCAGACGAGGAGGACCCCATGACTCCCGACGACTCCCGGGAACCGACTCCGACCCAGCCCCCGCCGCCGGGCGCCGACCGCACCGACCGGAGCCCCTGGAACTGGCTCCTGGTCGTTCCCGTCGTGCTCCCGCTGCTCACGCTGCTCTACAACAGCGATGAGCCCCGCCTCGCGGGCTTCCCCGCCTTCTACTGGATCCAGCTGGCCTTCATCCCGCTGGGCGTCGCCTGCACCGTCCTCGTGTACCAGATGACGAAGAAGCGGGGCTGAGCCGATGGCACGCGACCACCTCACCGAGATCATCATCTTCGCCGTCCTGTTCCTGCTGGTCAGCGGGATGGGCTTCGTCGCCGCCCGGTGGCGGCGGCCCGACTCCATGCACAGCCTGGACGAGTGGGGCCTCGGCGGCCGCAGCTTCGGCAGCTGGGTCACCTGGTTCCTGATCGGCGGCGACCTCTACACCGCCTACACGTTCGTGGCCGTCCCCGCCCTGGTGTTCGGCGCGGGCGCGGCCGGATTCTTCGCCGTCCCGTACACGATCGTCGTGTACCCGCTGGTGTTCCTGGTTCTGATCAAGCTCTGGTCGGTCTCGCACGTGCACGGCTTCGTGACGCCGGCCGACTTCGTCCGGGCCCGCTTCGGCTCCCCGACGCTGGCGCTCGTCATCGCGATCACCGGCATCGTCGCCACGATGCCCTACATCGCGCTGCAGCTGGTCGGCATCGAGGCGGTGCTGAAGACGATGGGCGTGAACGGGCACTGGCCGATCATCATCGCGTTCGTGATCCTCGCGGCCTACACCTACCAGTCCGGGCTGCGCGCCCCCGCGCTGATCGCCTTCGTCAAGGACGTGCTGATCTACCTGGTCATCATCGTCGCGGTGCTGTACATCCCGGCGAAGCTCGGCGGCTGGGGCGACATCTTCGACGCGGCCAAGGCCAAGTTCGACAAGACCCCCGCGCCCGGAGACGGCATCACGATCGCCGGCAGCGGCCAGCTGAACTACGCGATGCTGGCGCTCGGCTCCGCGATGGCGCTGTTCCTCTACCCGCACAGCATCACCGGCGTGCTGGCCAGCAGGAACCGCAACGTGATCAAGCGGAACATGGCGGCGCTGCCCGCCTACAGCTTCGTGCTCGGCCTGATCGCGCTGCTCGGCTACATGGCCGTCGCGGCGGGCGTGAAGCCGGTCACCACGGACGGCAAGCCCGACACCAACACCGTGGTGCCGCAGCTGTTCGACCACATGTTCCCCGACTGGTTCGCCGGCGTGGCGTTCGCCGCCGTCGGCATCGGCGCGCTGGTCCCGGCGGCGATCATGTCGATCGCCGCGGCCAACCTGTTCACCCGCAACATCTACAAGGAGTACATCCGCCGCGACGCCGACGCCAGGGAGGAGGCGACCGTCAGCAAGCTGGTCTCGCTGATCGTCAAGGCCGGCGCGGTCGTGTGCATCCTCGCGCTCGACCCCGAGTTCTCCATCGACCTGCAGCTCATCGGCGGCGTCATCATCCTGCAGACGCTGCCGGCGGTGGGTCTCGGCCTCCTCACCCGCTGGTTCCACCGCGGCGCCCTCATCGCCGGCTGGGCCGCCGGCATGGCGGCCGGCCTGTGGATGCTGTACCGGATCCCGAACCCGGTGAAGGGCAAGGAGCACTTCGGCGGCTCGGCCTACCCGCTGAGCGACCTCGGCCTGGACACCAAGACGACGGTGTACGTCGGCATGCTGGCGCTCGCCGTCAACGTGGTCGTCGCGGTCGCCGGCACCCTGGTCTGCAGGGCCGCCAAGCTCGCGGACGGCGAGGACGCGACGCGCGCGGCCGACTACCTCGCCGACGAGGGAGACCCGCGGGTCAAGGATCTGGAGCTGGAGGCCAGCACCTGATCCGGCCCGGCCGGCCACCGGCGGCGCCGACCCGTCAAGATCCCCGGACTGACCGGGAGCGGACGGGCGGCGCCGCCTGCGCCTTCCGCGATGGCCGGATCAGGCGCGGCCCCGCGGCAAACTATTAGGTTACTTTCCTATTTATGCCGAACCGACCCGCGGCCGTGCTGTCGGCCGCCGCGCTCGCCGCGAGCCTCGCGGCGATCGTCACGCCGGGAGCCGCCGCCGCGGCCTGCCGCCCGGACGCCCGCGATCTCATGGTCACCTACCAGCCGGTGGACCATACCGTCGCCGACGCGCAGTACCACCGCGCGCGGCTGACCATCGACAACCACGACGACCGCTGCGCGCTGGGCGCCGCCGGATGGGCGATGTACTTCAACGCCGTCCGCCGGCCCGCCGCCGTCCTGGACGGGGCGGCGGGCGACTCCGCCCGCGCGCGGCTCGCGGGCCAGGGCCTCGCGATCACCCGGGCGGACGCCGCGCGGAGCGGCGACTTCTACACGCTCAGGCCGGGGGACGGCTTCGCGCCCGTCGGGCCCGGCGAGCGGCGCGCGATCGACGTCGACTTCGAGCTGTGGGCGGTCCACAAGTCCGACGCGCCCGCCGGGTGGACGATCGCCTTCGGCGGCGGGCGTCCGTCGTGGGTCCCGGCCAAGGCGCTGCTGGACCCGGCGGATCCGAAGCAGACCACCGCGTTCTCGGGCGACCACCGGCCCGTGCAGACCGCCGCGTCGCGCTATGCCGAGAACACGGCGCGCAGGCTCGACCTCACGCTGCGGCAGAGCATCGTCCCGCAGCCGCTGTCGGCCGCGGCCTCCGGCGGCACGGTCGCGATCGGCGGCGGGTCGCCCGTCTCGGCGCCGCGCTCGCTGCGCCGGGAGGCGGGCTACCTGCGCTCCGCGCTGACCGACGTGGCCGGCGGGCGCGGCGCGCCCGTCGCGCTGAGCGTCGACCCGAGGCTCGACGCCGACCGCGACGGCGAGCCCGATCCCGAGGGCTACACGCTGACCGCCGACGGCGGCGGAGTCAGGATCGTCGGCGCCGACCGCGCCGGGGTCCTCTACGGCGTCCAGACGCTGCGGCAGCTCGTCCCCGCGGGCGCCTACGCGGCGGCGGCGAGCGGACGGCCCGCGTCCACGGTCGAGGTGCCGCGCGCGAGGGTCTCCGACGCGCCGCTGTTCGGCTACCGGGGCCTGCAGATCGACGTGGGCCGCCACTTCGAGACCAAGCGGACCATCGAGAAGTTCCTCGACCTGATGAGCTTCACCAAACTCAACCGGCTCCACCTCGGCCTGACCAACGACGAGGGCTGGCGGCTGCAGATCCCGGGGCTGCCCGAGCTGACGGGGTTCGGCTCCGGCCGTGCCTTCGACCTCAAGGAGACGGGGGCTCTGCACCAGGGCATGGGGTCGGCCAACGACCTCGGCCCCGGCGACGGCATCTCCGGCAAGGCGGCCGGGCCGGCCGAGGCCAACCTCGGCCGGGAGCCCGCCTACCAGGGCTTCGAGCAGGGCACGCTCAACTTCGTCGGCAAGGGGAGCGGCTTCTACTCCGTACAGGACTTCGAGGAGATCCTCAGGTACGCGACCGAGCGGCACGTCGAGGTCGTCCCCGAGCTGAACTTCCCGGCGCACGCGCGTGCCGCGGTCCAGTCGATGGAGCGCCGGTACCAGCGGACGCACGACTCCGCGTACCGGCTGCTGGACCCGGCCGACACGAGCCGGCACACCAGCGTCCAGTACTACACCGACAATCTCGCGAATCCGTGCCTGCCCAGCACGTACGCCTTCCTGGACAAGGTCGCCTCCGAGGTGGCGAAGATGTACGAGCGCGCGGGCGCCCCGCTCAACCGGCTCAACCTCGGCGGCGACGAGCCGCCGGGCCCGCCCGAGGGGTGGTGGTCGGGGTCCCCGGCGTGCCAGAAGGCGCCCGAGACGGCCGGCAGGTCCGGTGAGGAGCTGAAGGAGCTGTTCTTCACCCGCTGGAACGCCATCGCGCACAAGTACGCCCCCGCGACCGCCGGCTGGGAGGACATCACCGACCCGACGCGCTCGTTCCGCCTCAAGGGGTTCACGCCGCTGCCCTGGCAGAACGTCTGGGGCTGGGGACGCGAGGACTGGGCCTACCGGTTCGCCAACGAGGGCACCCCGGTGATCCTCGCGCACGCCACGAACCTCTACATGGACCTCGCCTACAACAAGGACCCGGACGAGCCCGGCTACTACTGGGCCGCCTACGTGGACGAGAAGAGCACCTTCACCTACCAGCCGTTCGACGTGTACGCCAACGCCACCGAGGACCGCTGGGGCAACCCGGTCACGCCGAACCCGTCCTGGACGAAGCTGACCGCCGAGGGCCGCAAAAACATCCTCGGCCTGGAGGCGCAGCTGTGGGCCGAGAACGGCAAGGCTCCGGGGATCCGCGAGTACCAGGCGTTCCCGAAGCTGCTCGGCGCCGCCGAGCGGGCTTGGAACCGCGACACCCCCGCACCGGACGAGATGGACGCGGCCTGGGGCGTCTTCAGCAACACGCTCGGCCAGAAGACGTTCCCGCTCCTGTCGTTCTACAAGCCGGTGGGCCTGAGCGGCGCCGGGGTGAACTACCGCGTCCCGCCGCCCGGCGCGAAGATCTCCGACGGGACGCTGGCGGCGAACGTCCGCGACCCGGGCCTGGCGGTCGAGTACTCCACCGACGGCGCGAACTGGCGGCCGTACGCGGGGCCCGTGCGGGTCGGCGCGTACGCGCTCGCCCGGACCCGAAGCGCGGACGGCCGCAGCAGCCGCATCTCCCCGGCCGGCGTCCCGGCCTGGCGGAAAACCACGGCCTACAAGGCGGGGGCGCTGGTGAGCCACCAGGGCGAACTCTTCCGGGCGACCCGCGACGGCTCCGGCGGGGAACCCGGGCGCGACCCCGGCCACTGGGCGCTCCTCCAGTAGCCGGGCGCCTCCCGACCGGCACGGCGACGGCCCGGTCGTCCGCTCACGCGGACGGCCGGGTCGTTTTCTTTTCGGCTCTTGACAGGCGGATAGGTGAACATCGAAGGTGTGTGAACGATCACGTTAACGTTAATGTGACGCCGCCGACAACGGAAGGCCTCCTCGCATGAGGACACCGCGTCCCCCCGCCCGCCCCCTCGCGGCCCTGACGGCCGCCCTCGCCGCCGCGGCGCTGCTCGCCCCCGCCGCGGGCGTCGCCACACGCGCGACCGCCAGCACGTCC
>NZ_JBEZJP010000460.1:0-6193 GCF_040653175.1 Actinomadura sp. NPDC048032 | reverse complement strand
CCTGCTTCGGCATCCGGCAGGTACGCCGCGCCCCACGCCCCGAACGCCCGGCTCAGCGACGCCGGATCGCGCACGAACGAGCCCGGCGGCGAGGCGTACCGGCAGGTCGCCCAGCTGCTCGCGGACGCCGAGCGGCGCCCCGACCGCGACCACGACGTCCTCGTCACCGACCCCGGCAGCGCCGCCTGGGGGCGGCTCGCCGCGGCCCTCGCCGTCGGCGCCCATCTGGCCGTCGGCAACGGTGTCGCCTGGAACAGCCTGGCCGACGACGAGAGCGCCCGCGACGACCGGGTGCTGCTGGAGCGCGACTGGGGCATCACCGGCACCGAGAGCTGGCGCGAGCAGATGGACGCGCTGCTCGACGCCCGCAACAGCGACCCGGCGATCCAGATGGTGCTCGACCGGCGCGGCCGGGGCACCGGCAAGCGGGCCTGGCAGGACGCGATCGTCGCCTGGTGCGGCGAGCGCGACATCTCCGAGCAGACCGTCCGGGAGATCCTGGACCTCTCCGAGGCGGTCCTGCGCTACGAGGCGCGGTTCCGGGCGGACGGCCTGCTCCCGCCCGACGGCCGCGTCGAGAGCGTCTTCGGCTACGACCTCGGGCGCGCGGTGAACATGGCCCGCTGGGGCCTGAACGCCGGGTACTGCGACGCCGAGGAGGCCGAGAAGTGCGTCCTCACGGCGGGGCACCGCGCCCATCAGACGTACGCGTCGTGGCAGGAGTTCTCGGCCGGGTACGTCCTCGGCCGGATGCTGCGGTTCGACGAGGGCGAGTTCGGCGAATGGTACGAACGCTCCCTCACCGGCCACCGCATCCTCGCCGAGGACCCCGGCAGCCCGTGGCGGCGCATGGCCTGGGGCTGACCGTCCGGCTCAGACCAGCGCGTCGATCTCGGCGGTGATCGCCTTGCGCCCCTCCTCGTCCAGCGAGGAGGCCGTCACGGCGTTGCGGGCCAGGGAGGCCAGCTCGGCGCGGCCGAGCCCGAACGCCTCGGCCGCGACGCGGTACTCGCCGGTGAGGGTCGTGTTGAACATCGGCGGGTCGTCGCTGTTCAGGGTGACGAACAGCCCCTCCTCCAGCATCCGCGGCAGGGGGTGGGCGCCGAGGTCCGCGACCTGGCCGGTGCAGACGTTGGAGGTCGGGCACACCTCCAGCGGCAGCTGGGTCTCGCGCAGGTGGGCGACGAGGCGGGGGTCGTCCAGGCAGTTGGTGCCGTGGCCGATGCGCTCGGCGCCGAGCCCCTCGACGGCCTCCCAGATCGTCTCCGGGCCGGTCATCTCCCCCGCGTGCGGGACGCTGCGCAGGCCGGCGGCGCGGGCGGCGGCGAACGCGTCGCGGAACGCGTCCCGGAACGGCGCGCGGGCCTGCTCGATGCCGCCGATCCCGAACCCGACGAGCGTCTCCGGCGGGTGGTGCAGCGCGTGGTCGAGGGTGCCGCGGGCGCCCTCGGCGCCGAACTCGCCGGGGATGTCGAAGATGTAGGCCAGGCCGAGGCCGAACCGGTCGCGGGCCTCGCGGGCGGCGAGGTCGAGCGCCTCGGTCACCGCGGGCATCGGCATCCCGGCCCGCTGGTGGGTGTAGGGCGTGACGGTCAGCTCGACGTACCGGACGTTCTGCGCGGCGAGGTCGCGGGCGATGCCGGAGACGAGCGTGCCGACGTCCTCCGGGGTGCGGACGAGGCTCGACACCGACTCGTACACCTCGGCGAAGTGCGGGAAGTCGCGGAACTCGTAGAAGGCGCGCAGCTCGCGCTCGTCGGCGGGGACGGGCCCGTCCGGGTGGCGGCGGGCGAGTTCGAGGACGGTCGGGACGGAGGCGGAGCCCACGAGGTGGACGTGGAGCTCGACCTTCGGGAGGGCGTCGATGAACGCCGCGATGCTCGTGTTGTCGGTAGGCACGCCGCGAAATTAACAGCGATCCGGCGTGCCGGGACAGGCGAACGCGGCGAACCTCCCACGAAATTGTCAGGAACCCTCCCCGTTCGGCAGGATGGGCACCGTGCGCGCCGCCCGACTGATCTCCGCCGTGCTCCTTCTGCAGTCCCGGGAGACGATGACCGCCGCCGAGCTGGCGCGCGAGCTGGAGGTGTCCGAGCGCACCGTCTACCGCGACATGGAGGCGCTGTCGGCGGCCGGGGTGCCGGTCTACGCCGACCAGGGGCGGGGCGGCGGGTACCGGCTGGTCGGCGGCTACCGGACGCGGCTCACCGGGCTCACCCGCGAGGAGGCCGAGGCGCTGTTCCTGTCCGGCCTGCCCGGCCCCGCCGGCGACATGGGGCGCGCGGACGCGCTCGCGGCCGCCGAGCTGAAGGTCCTCGCCGCGCTGCCGAAGGCCCTGCGCGACGCGCCCGCCCGCGCGAACCAGCGCTTCCACCTCGACGCGCCCGGCTGGTTCGGCGAGAGCGGGCCGCCGCCGCTGCTGCGCGACCTCGCCCGCGCGGTGTGGGACGACGAGACCGTGGAGCTGCGCTACCGCCGCAAGGACTCCGAGGTCACCCGGACGGCCGAGCCGTACGGGCTCGTCCTGAAGAACGGCGTCTGGTACCTGGTCGCGCGCGCCGGGGGCGGGCACCGCACGTACCGGGTGGACCGCGTCGCCGCCGTGCGCCCCACCGGGGAGTTCTTCGAGCGCGACGAGGACTTCGACCTCGCCGGGCACTGGCGCGTGCAGGCGGCCGCCTTCGTGCGGTCGGTGCTGCGCGAGGAGGCCGTGGTGCGCCTGTCCCCGGCCGGCATGCGGATCCTGCGGTACGCCGTCGAGCCGTACGCCGCCCGCCAGGCGGCGGCCGCCGCGGGCGGGACCGACGAGCGCGGATGGGTGGTGACCACGCTGCCCGTGGAGTCGGCGGCCGTCGCGGCGTCCGAGCTGATGCGGCTCGGAGCCGAGGTCGAGGTCCTCGCCCCGCCGGAGCTGCGGGAGCGGATGGCGGACGCGGCCGCCCGCCTGGCGGAGCTGTACCGGACGGCGGACCGGCCGCCCGGCTAGTCCTGCTTGCGCGCGATCGCCTCGGCGAGCTCCTCCTTGGTCATCTTCGAGCGGCCCTGGACGTCGAGGGCGGCGGCGCGGTCGTACAGCTCGCGCTTGCTGCTGCCCTCGACGTCCACTCCGCCGAAGCTCCTGCCCTTGCCGTGGCGCGCGTCGGGGTTCTTCGCCCGCGGGTCGGACGGCCCCTTGTGCCCCTTGGGGACCCACCGGTCCCCGCGCTTCTCGAACCTGTGCTTGAGCGCCGAGTACGCGGTGCGGTGCGCCCGCTCGCCCTCGCCGTAGGTCTCGACGGCGGAGTCGTGGGCCTTGGCGAAGGTCTCCTGGGCCTCCTTCGGGGAGCGCTGGAGCGTGCCGGGAAGCTCCTCCTTCCGCGGCTCGCCGCTCTTGTCCGTCATCGGCATGGCTCCTCCTTTCACGAGTCTCCACGCCGGATAACCGGTCAGCGCGCCCTCAAACCGGTACGGCGGGGCCCGCCGGCTACCGGTAGCCGGCGACGTCGGCGGGAAGGCCCCCGTCGATCACCTCGACGACGTAGCGCCAGGCGTCGGGGCGGCTGCCGTCGGCGTCGGTGAACCCGTAGACCTGGGCGAGCCCGCCGCTGGACAGCGACGCCCCGTTCCAGCGCGCCCGCTCGGGGTCGGCGGCCAGGGCCGCCACGGCGCGGCCCACGAAGGCCGGCGACTCGGAGATCGCGAAGTGCGGCGTCTTCCGGGTGGCGTCGCGCCAGGTCTCCTCGGTGACGCCGTAGTTGTCGAGCATCGCCTCCGAGCGCAGCCATCCCGGCGTCAGCGAGAGGGCCGTCGCGCCGTGGGACGCGATCTCCTCGGACTGGGCGAGGGCCATCCGGAGGACGGCGCTCTTGGCGAGGTCGTAGAAGTAGCCGCACTCCTTGCGGTACGCCGCGTTGTACTCGGCGGTCCCGTCCGTGACCTCCACGACGAGGCCGCCCGGCTCGCGGATCAGCAGCGGCAGGGCGCAGTGGCTGGTGATGGCGTGGGTGTCGATGGCCAGCCTGAGCATGCGCAGGCCGTCGTCCAGGGACTGCTCCCACAGCGGTCTGCCGAACTCGAAGAGCCGGTCCCCGCCCCAGATGTCGTTGACGAGGACGTCCAGCCGCCCGTGCTCCTCGTCGATGCGGCGCACGAGGGCGGCGACCCGCGCCGGGTCGAGGTGGTCGACCTGGACGGCGACGCCCTCGCCGCCCGCGGCCGTGACCAGCTCGGCGGTCTCCTCGATGGTCTCGGGACGGTCCATCTCCGACCGGTGGGTCCGGGTGGACCGTCCCGTCACGTAGACGGTCGCGCCCGCGGCGCCGAGCTCGACGGCGATTCCCCGTCCCGCTCCGCGCGTGGCGCCCGCGACCAGTGCGATCTTTCCAGTCAGTGCACGACTCATGGGGACGATGCTGGCACCGAAACCTGACAGGTCACGTCAGGGTTTCGCCCCGGTCGGCCGGATTTTCGGTCAGGTGAAGATGCTCACCCCGCCCGGGCCGACGAGGAGGCCGACGACGATGAGGACGATGCCCCAGAGGAGGTCGCGCCGCGCGAGGATCACGTAGATGCCGGCGATCACCAGGATGACCGCGATGAGCCACAGGATTGTCATCATGGACCCCGGCGTCCCCCCAGGGAGAACCAAGAAACCCCAATCTCTTTGCGGATGACCGAATTACCCGTTTTGTTACAGAGGGGAAGGTCGAGCCTCCCCCTCCCCCTCCGCGGGACGACGGCGATCATCCGCGCCCCGACCGGGGCGTCAGCCCCCGGCGCGGCACAGGCGGAGGACGTTGGCGACGATGCGGTGCCCGGCGCCCCCGGCCGCGGTGAGGATCGACTCCGGGTGGAACTGCACGGCCCAGCGCCGCCGCGCCGGGTCCTCGATCGCCATGACGACGTCCCCGGTCAGCGCCGTGACCTGGAACCCCTTCACCCGGTCGGGCGTGGCGTGCAGCGAGTGGTAGCGGGCGGCGGTGAACTCCCCGGGCAGGCCCTCGAACAGGTCGCCCCCCTTCACCTCCACCCGGCCGGGCTTGCCGTGGGACGGCTCGGGCAGCAGCGACAGCTCGCCGCCGGCGTGCTCCACCATCGCCTGCAGCCCGAGGCACACGCCGAAGACCGGCAGCCTCCGGGCGTCCAGCTCGTCCAGGAGCGAGCGGGTGCCGAAGTCCTCCGGGCGTCCAGGGCCCGGCGACAACACGACCAGGTCGGGCGCGTGCTCGTCCAGCAGCCCCAGCGGGAACCCGTGCCGCAGGGTCACCACGGAGGCGCCGTGCTGCCGGAAGTAGTCGGCGAGGGTGTTGACGAACGAGTCCTCATGGTCGACGAGCAGCACCCTGACGCCCTCGCCCGGCTGCGCGGGGAGCGGCGCCTCCTGCGGCACGGCCCCGGCGCCCTTCCGCGCGGCGGCGAGCGCGCCCAGCAGGGCGCTCGCCTTCAGGTGCGTCTCGCGCTCCTCCTCGTCGGGGTCGGAGTCGTAGAGCAGCGTCGCCCCGGCCCGCACGGTCGCCACCCCGTCGCGGATCTGCGCGGTCCGCAGCGTCAGCCCGGTGTTCATCGAGCCGTCGAAGCCGACGCAGCCGACCGCGCCGCCGTACCAGCGGCGGGGCGAGTCCTCGTGGTCCTCGATGAACTGCATCGCCCACGCCTTCGGCGCGCCCGTGACCGTCACCGCCCACATGTGGGTGAGGAACGCGTCGAGCGCGTCGAAGCCAGGGCGCAGCCGCCCCTCGATGTGGTCGACGGTGTGGATGAGCCGGGAGTAGATCTCGATCTGCCGGCGGCCGAGGACGCGCACGCTGCCCGGCACGCAGATCCGGGACTTGTCGTTGCGGTCCACGTCGGTGCACATGGTCAGCTCGGACTCGTCCTTCGCCGAGGACAGGATCGTGCGGATCTGCTCGGCGTCCTCCAGTGGGTCGGCGCCGCGCCTGATCGTCCCGGCGATCGGGCAGGTCTCGACGCGGTCGCCGCTGACCCGGACGAACATCTCGGGCGACGCGCCGACCAGGAACTCGCCCTCGCCGAGGTTGAACAGGAACTCGTACGGCGCCGGATTGGACTCCCGCAGCCGCTCGAAGAACGCCGCGGGCGCGTCGCAGCGCCCGTACATCGCGTGGCCCGGCGTCACCTCGAACAGGTCGCCCCTGACGAACCCGCTGCCGAACACGCCGAAGCACCGCGTGCTGATGCACGTGGCGTTCGGCGA
>NZ_JBEZJP010000459.1:0-6215 GCF_040653175.1 Actinomadura sp. NPDC048032 | reverse complement strand
GCGGGGCCAACGCGGGTTCCGGCGACATGATCGAAGGAGGACGTCCCGTGATGAGCGAGACCGGCGTCGGCGCGGCCGCCGGCGTCGACCGCCCTGCCGCCGCGAGGCGGATGAGCACCGGGCGCGCCGGAGACAAGATCTTCGTCTCGGCGGCCCGCGGCTCGGGCATCATCGTGCTGCTGATCATGGCCGCGATCGCGGTCTTCCTCGTGTGGAAGGCCGTTCCGGCGCTGCAGGACAACAAGGCGAACTTCCTGACCGCGGAGGAATGGAACCCGAACGCCACGCCGCCGAGGTTCGGCATCGCGCAGCTGGCGTTCGGGACGGTCGTGTCGTCGCTGCTGGCGATGCTCATCGCGACGCCGGTCGCGGTCGGCATCGCGCTGTTCATCTCCTTCTACTCGCCGCGGCGGCTCGCCTCCGGGCTCGGGTACGTCGTGGACCTGCTCGCGGCGGTGCCGAGCATCGTCTACGGGCTCTGGGGCCTGGTCTTCCTGTCCCGGCACATGGAGGGGATCAGCACGTTCCTGAACTCCGTCCTCGGCTGGATCCCGATCTTCGGGGGCGACTCTCCCGGAAAGAACTCGATCTTCACCGCCTCCGTGGTGCTCGCGATCATGATCCTGCCGATCATCTCGTCGATCTCGCGCGAGGTGTTCCTGCAGGTGCCGCGGGCCAACGTGGAGGCCGCGCTCGCGCTCGGCGCCACCCGCTGGGAGACGATCCGGATGGCGGTGCTGCCCTACGGACGCTCCGGCATGATCGGCGGCGCCATGCTCGGGCTCGGCCGCGCCATGGGCGAGACGATCGCGGTCGCGATGGTCCTCACCTTCGTGCCCGGGATCAACATCCACCTGCTGGAGAACGGCGGCGCCACGTTCGCCTCCAACATCGCCAACAGCTTCGCCGAGGCGTCCACCACCGGGCGCGGCGCCCTCATCGCCTCCGGCCTGGTGCTGTTCGTGATCACCCTGCTCGTGAACATGGCCGCCCGCGCGGTCGTCGCGCGCCGGAAGGAGTTCGTGTGACCACCGTCTCCACCAGCAAGCCCGCCCCCGGCGCCCGGCTGGGGCCGGTGTCCGCCGGGCGCAAGATCAAGGACCGGGCCGTCCAGGGCCTGGTCTACCTCGCGTTCGCGCTGGCGCTCATCCCCCTGGTGTCGGTCCTGTGGACCGTGGCCGTGAACGGCGCCAAGCGCCTCGACCTGACGTTCTTCCAGTTCTCGATGAACGCCGTCAGCGGCAGCGACGCCGGCGGCGGCGCCTACCACGCGATCATCGGCACGCTGGAGCAGGTGCTGATCACGAGCCTGATCGCCGTGCCGATCGCCGTGCTCACCGCCATCTACCTGGTGGAGTACGCCGGCAACGGGCGGCTCGGCAAGGTCATCAGCTTCACCGTGGACGTCATGACCGGCATCCCGTCGATCGTCGCGGGCCTGTTCGTGCTGGCGCTGTGGCTGCTGACGTTCGGCTTCGACTTCTCCGGACTCGCCGGATCCCTCGCCCTGACGATCCTGATGATCCCCACGGTGGTGCGGGCGACCGAGGAGATGCTCAAGCTCGTCCCGAACGACCTGCGCGAGGCGTCCTACGCGCTCGGGGTGCCGCGCTGGCGGACGATCTGCTTCGTCATCCTCCCGACCGCGATGACCGGCATCGTCACCGGCGTGATGCTCGCCGTCGCCCGCGTGATGGGCGAGACGGCGCCGCTGCTGCTCACGATCTTCTTCACCAAGGCGATCAACAACGACCCGTTCAACGGCGCGCAGGCCTCGCTGCCCACCTTCATCTGGGAGCAGGCCGCCGACCCCAACCAGAACTCGATCGACCGGGCCTGGACGGGGGCGCTCGTGCTGATCGGAATCATCATGCTGCTCAACCTGGTCGCCCGGCTCGTCGCGCGGCGCAAGGCGCCCGCGGGGCGCTGATCCCCCTTGGTTCGACAGCCGCGCACGCGCGGAGCCCGCTGACCCAGAGAAAGGAACCCTGACCCCATGGCCAAGCGGATCGAGGTATCCGGGCTGCACGCCTACTACGGCGGCGTCCACGCCATCGAGGACATCTCGATGACGATCGAGCCGCGCTCGGTGACGGCGTTCATCGGGCCGTCGGGCTGCGGCAAGTCCACGTTCCTGCGCACCCTGAACCGGATGCACGAGGTCATCCCGGGCGCCCGCGTCGAGGGCAAGGTGATGCTGGACGAGGAGGACCTCTACGACTCGGCCGTCGACCCGGTCGCGGTGCGGCGCGTCGTCGGGATGGTGTTCCAGCGGCCCAACCCGTTCCCCACCATGTCGATCTACGACAACGTGGCGGCCGGGCTCAAGCTGAACGGCGTCCGCCGCAAGGGCCGGCTGGACGAGGTCGTCGAGGAGTCGCTGCGCGGGGCCAACCTGTGGAACGAGGTCAAGGACCGGCTCGCCAAGCCCGGCGCCGGCCTGTCGGGCGGGCAGCAGCAGCGGCTGTGCATCGCGCGGGCGATCGCCGTCCAGCCGCAGGTGCTGCTGATGGACGAGCCGTGCTCGGCCCTCGACCCGATCTCCACCCTCGCGATCGAGGACCTGATCGAGAAGCTGAAGACGCAGTACACGATCGTGATCGTCACGCACAACATGCAGCAGGCGGCCCGGGTCAGCGACCGCACCGCGTTCTTCAACATCGCGGGGACGGGCAAGCCCGGCAAGCTCATCGAGATCGACGACACCAGCAAGATCTTCGCGAACCCGGAGCAGAAGGCCACCGAGGACTACATCACCGGCCGCTTCGGCTGACCCCGGCCCGATCGGTCCCGGAGCCGGGCTTCGGCTCCGGGCTTTCCGCGCGGCTCGGAGCCTTCCCGGCCCGCTGGGACGCTCGGACTCCATCTCTCCGTTCGGCGGAGGCCATTTCTTCGCACTTCCAGGCGTCGCGAACGGTGCGGACGCCATCGGCGGGGCATTGCCCCTAGGGATCGATCGCCGCCCGCGCAGTCGGCGCGTGACGGGCGGGATCGCCGGTCGTCCCGATGCTTGGGTGGTGGAGAGATGCGCAGGCCCTCGGTGCTGGCCGCGTCCATGGTCGTGGTCGGCACGGCGGCGCTGAGCTCTGGCTGCGGCGGCGGCGAGGGAGCCGCTCCTTCGCCGCACACCACGGCGGAGGCGCGCAGCCCGATCGAGCACGTCGTCGTGATCTACGGAGAGAACGTCTCCTTCGACCACTACTTCGGGACGTATCCGAAGGCCGCCAACACCGACGGCACGCCGTTCCACGCCGCGCCGGGCACGCCGAAGGCCGACGGGCTGAGCGGACGCCTCCTGACGAGGAACCCCAACCGGTACGACCCGAGGCGGCTCGGTCCTTCCCAGGCCCTCACCTGCGACCAGGACCACGGCTACGCCGCCGAGCAGAAGGCGGTCAACGGCGGCCGCATGGACAGGTTCGTCGAGTTCACCGAGCGCGGCGAGTGCGGCGGCCGGCCGCTCTTCTTCGGCGGGCCCGGCCTCGTCATGGACTACTACGACGGCAACACGGTCACCGCCATGTGGAACTACGCGCAGAACTATGCGATGAGCGACAACTCCTGGGATTCGGTGTTCGGGCCGTCCACCCCCGGCGCCCTCAATCTCGTCTCAGGGCAGACGCACGGCGGTTACGCGGTCGATCCGAAGACGCACGAGAAGGTCTCGGATCCGTCGGTGGTCTCGTCCCCGGACGGGGACGGCGTGGGCACGGTGATCAACGACCCTGATCCGGCGTTCGACGACTGCTCCGGCGATGGCCACGCGTCCGGCGGCGGCCTCACCGTCATGACCGGCCGCAATATCGGCGACCTCCTGAACGCGAAGCACGTGACGTGGGGCTGGTTCCAGGGCGGTTTCCGTCCGACCGGCACGAGGAACGGCTACAAGGTCTGCGGCGCCGCGCACGCCAACATCGGCAAGAACCGGGTCGTCGACTACAGCCCGCACCACGAGCCGTTCCAGTACTACAGGTCGACGGCCAACGAGAAGCACGTGCCTCCGTCAGGGGTGGCTGCGATCGGCCACACCGACCAGGCCAACCACCAGTACGACCTGGCCGACTTCCACGCCGCCCTCGCCGCGCACCGCATGCCGGCCGTCTCCTTCCTCAAGGCCCCCGCCTACCAGGACGGCCACGCCGGCTACTCCGATCCTCTGGACGAGCAGCGGTTCGTCGCGTCCACCGTGAACGCGATCGAGAAGTCCCCCGAATGGGCCTCGACGGCGGTGATCCTTGCCTACGACGACTCCGACGGCTGGTACGACCACGTCCCGTCGCGCATCACGAACGGTTCGGCCGACCCCGCGCAGGACGGACCGGCCTGCCGGAAGGTCGGGGCGGCCGGGGGCTACCAGGACCGGTGCGGGCCGAGCCAGCGGCTGCCCCTGATCGTGATCTCGCCGTACGCCAGAGTGAACCACGTCGACCACCGCCCTTCGGAGCAGGCGTCGATCCTGCGCTTCATCGAGGACAACTGGGGCGCCGGCCGTATCGGAGACGCCTCCTTCGACACCCGCGCCAATGCGCTGGACTCGATGTTCGACTTCTCCGGCGCGAGAGCGCCCCGCGTTCTCATCGACCCGGACACCGGAGCGGTCACCGGGAGGCCCTGAACGCCCTCTGACCGGCCAGTCAGGGCGAGACGGTGTCCAGGACCACCACCGGGATGTCGCGTTCGGAGGTGGCCTGGTAGGTGTCGTAGAGGGGGAAGACCGCGGTCATCCGGGCCCAGAGCGGTGGCTTCTCCTGTGGAGTGGCGGTGCGGGCCTGTGCGACGAAGGTGTCGGCTCCGAGCTGCACGGTCACCTGCGGGTGCGCGGTGAGGTTGAGGTACCAGGCGGGAGGCTGGGCGGCTCCGGCGTTCGAGGCCACCAGCAGGTGACGGTCCTTGTCGCGGCCGTAGATCAGCGCGGTGCGGCGCAGTTTGCCGGACCGGCGGCCTCGCGTGGTGAGCAGCAGCGTCGGCCAGCCCTGGTAGAGGTGTCCTTGGACGCCGCCGGTCTCCAGGTAGGCGCGGATGTGATCGGCGACCCAGGGCGTGGGGCTGTCGAAGATCTCGTTCTCGGGCGCGGTCATGGCCTGCTCCCCGTGTCGGTGTTGCGGGATGCGGCCGTCCACCAGAAGACGGGGATGAGAACGGCTCCGACGGCCAGGTGGGTGAGGGCGAGCACCGCTCTGGTCCCGCCTGAAGCCTGCACGCCGATGACGGGCAGGAACGACACCGCGAGCAGGACGAGGGCGGTGGCCGTCCAGATCCGGGCCGCCAGTCGCGTCACCTTTTCCAGCACGGCCATCAGCACCCAGCCGAGGAGCGACGGAGCCAGCGCGAAGACGCCGATGGCGGCCGCTCCCAGGTCCCGCGGCTCCTGACCTTCCTGCCGGATCACCAGGTCCTGGCCCAGGAGGGGTTCGCCGACCGCCCAGACCGCCAGCGCGGCCGCGACGGCGCCCGCGACGGCGAGTGCCCGCGCGGGTCGTGGATTCCTGCGGCTGACATGGGTGCTCGTTCGGGTCATCGCCACAACTCCTTCAGCTACTCGATAGTTCAGGAACTGAACCTTTTGGTCGTCGTGGAGCGTAGCAGTTACTTCAGGAGCTGAACAGTTAAGTGGCTTAATCGGTGACTATGCTGGTGGCATGAGCCCCCATGTCGAGGCCGAGGCCGGCGCGGACGCGGTCGTGGCCGAGTTGAGCGGCCTCGTCTTCGAGGTGACCGGGCGGCTGCGCGCCCAGTTCAACGCCGCCGCGGCGGAACTCGGTCTTCCCCCGGCCCAGGCGCTCGTCCTGACCAACCTGTCCGAGCCCGCCCCCATGCGTCAGCTGGCCGACTGGCTGTCATGCGAGCCGTCGAACGTCACCGGCATAGTCGACGGTCTGGAACGTCGCGGCTTGGTGACCCGTCAGCCCGCGCCGGGTGACCGTCGTGTCAAGCATGTGGTGCTCACCGAAGCCGGGGAGAGCAAACGCCGGCAGTTGCGGTCCAGGGCCCACGCGCTGGCTCGGAACTTCTTCGAGCTGCCCGGTTCCGACCAGAGGCACCTTCGTGACTTGCTCGCACGTGTTCTGACCGGGCCGCCGACGGGCGTGGACGCGGCATCCGGCTGACGCGGCGAGGCGGCATCTCGTTGCGCGCTCTCAGGGCTGGCCGCTCGGGCGTTGGGGTGGTGGTGCTGGCAAGGATGCGCGCCGGCCGGACGGTCCCCACGTCCGGCC
>NZ_JBEZJP010000458.1:0-6260 GCF_040653175.1 Actinomadura sp. NPDC048032 | reverse complement strand
GGCTGCGATTCGGCCCTCCGAGGGAGGACGCCGGGCCCGGCTACGTCGCGCTCGCCCCCGGCTCCGCGATGCTCATCGTGCGGGAGTTCGGGTTCACGGGCTTCGTGATGGAGTCCGGCTTCGCCGAGGGACTGGCCGTCGACGAGTGGATCCACGGAGGACCGGGGCAGGCCGAGACGGTCGCCCGCGACGGCATCACCTACCGGTTCGGCGAGTGCGAGCCGATGCGGCGGCAGCTGCGCTGGATGCGCCGCTGGAACTCCGGGAGCTCGGCGAAGGTCGCCTTCTACGGGATGGACCTTCCGGGCTCGTCCACGTCACCCGGGCCGGCGGTACGCGCCTGCCTCGACCGGATGCCGGGGCGCCCGGGTGACGAGGAGCTCCTCCGCCTGGCCGACCTGGGAGGCCGGACGGAGGCGGCGGTCCGCTTCGAGGCCATGACCGGCGCCGATCGCGACCGGCTGCTCGCGGGGCTCCGCGAACTGGGGGAGCGCGCGCACGTGCTCGACGACGAGGTCGTGCGCCGGTGCGCGGCCTCGCTCCGCGCCTTCGCCGAGGAACTGGACGCGCCTTCCGCAGGGCCGTACCCGCGGGACGTGTTCATGGCAGAGACCGTGGGCTGGATCCTTGAGCGGGAACGGCGCATCGTCGTGAGCGCCCACAACGCGCACGTCCGGCGATCGCCGTTCCTCGGCCGGCCGATGATGGGCGGCCTGCTCGACGCCTCGCTGGGAGCCGACCTCGTCTCCATCGGGATGAGCTACGGCTCCGGTCCGGAGGTCCGGTTCACCCAGCGCTCGCCGCGCCCCTTCGACTGCGACGTCTCCCTTGGAGCGCGGACGCTGCCGCCGAACAGCATCGAGTCGCGGCTGGACCGCCTCGGCCCGCCCGTGGCCGTCGTCGACCTCCACCGCGCGCCGGCCGGGCTCCTCGACGGCGTCGACGGCACGCTCGCCAACGGCGGCCTCGATCCCGTCGACGACTTCCCGGCGGCCTACGACGCCTTCATCCATTTCCGTCGGGCCACCCGCGTCCCCGGTGCGTTCGAGAGGCTCCGCGCGGAGTTCGAGACGGCCGCACGGGCAGACGCGCAGCAGCCCGCACGACCTGAAGATCCGGAGTCCCCGTGACCTTTCCCTACCCGCCCACCCGTACGGTCGAGGTCTTCGAGGACGTCGCGGGCGTCCGCGTCCCGGATCCGTACCGCTGGCTGGAGCAGGAGACCGATGAGGTGCGGCGATGGCAGCGGCGGCAGGCCGAGCTCGCCGCCGCCGTCATCTACGACGGGCAGGACCCGGAGGCCTTCCGGGGCCTGATCCAGAAGTACGACAGCGGGTCCCGCCCGGCCTTGCCGAGATGCGCGGCCGGCCGCTGGTTCCGCGCCGTGACCCCGCCGGACGGCGGACCGCCCACGGTCGTGGTCGCCGACCAGCCGTTCGGCGCCGGACGACCGGTGACGAGCCTGGCCCAGTTCGGAGACGAGGAGAACCCGGCGTTCCTGTCCTGGATGGCGCCGGCGCCGGACGGCCGCGTTCTGGCCCTGGGCATCTGCACCGACGGCAGTGAGCACAACACCATCCGGCTCGTCGAGGTGGCCTCGGGGCGGCTGCTGGACGGCGCGCCGGAGCAGGTCCTGCACAGTGCGTGGACCGGCGGTGTCTCGTGGCTGCCCGACAGCAGCGGCTTCTACTTCTTCGCCCTCACCGGCTCACCGCAGGAGTTCAGGCAGGCGGTGTTCCTCCACCGGCTCGGCGCACCGTCCGGGAACACCACCGCGGAGCCGATCCCGGTAGGAGAGGACTCCCGGGAGTACACGCTCGTCCAGACATCGCCGGACGGCCGGTGGGCCGTCGCCAGCCATCGCGTGGGCAGCCCGATCCCCGTCGCGGTTCGCGACCTGTCCGAGCCCGGCAGCGCATGGCGCCCCTTCGTCACCGAGTGCCCCGGGACGATCGCCGGCCACATCGTCGGCGACCATTATGTCGCCGTGACCGATGTCGCCGCCCCCCGCGGGCGCGTGGTCGCCATCCCGCTCGACGCGGCGAACGCCGGTGACCCGGCGGGTTGGACCGAGCTCGTCCCGGAAGGCGACACGGTGCTGCGGTCCCTCACCCCGGTCGGCCGGCACCTGTACCTCAGCGAGTTCGACCGGACCTTCGCCAAGGTCCGGATCATCGACCGCTCGGGCGCCACCACCGGTGAGGTGCCCCTCCCCGGCCGCGGAGCGCTCGCCGCTCCCTTCTTCGCCCTGACCGCCCTGGCCTCCGGCGCCCACACGGACGACTTCGTCTTCGCCTTCTCCACACTGACGAGCTCCTGGGGCGTCTACCGGCACCGTCCCGGCGAGACGGAGGTCGAGACGCTCTCGGCGCCGACGGTCGCCCTCGACGCCGAACTGGAAGCGGGACGGGCCGTCGCGTCCGACGGCGTGGCGGTCCCGTACCACGTGGTGCGCCCGGCCGGAAGTGACCCGACGCGTGCGGCGCCGACACTGATCTCCGCGTACGGCGCGGCGAACGTGCCCCTCCTGCCCCAGTACCAGCCCGACATGGCCGCCTTCGTCGCCGCAGGCGGCGTCCTCGTGCAGGCGTACCTGCGCGGGGGCGGGGAATTCGGCCGGGACTGGTACCAGGCGGCGCACCGGGAGAAGCGGCACGTCCGCGACGCCGACCTCGTCGCGGTCGCCGAGCACCTCATCGCCGAGGGCCTCACGAGCGCCGACCGGCTCGCGCTGACCGGTGGATCCGACGGCGGACTCATGTGCGGAGTCGCCGTCACCACGCGGCCCGACCTGTGGCGCGCCGTCCTGCCGCGGGAGCCTCTCCTGGACCTCATCGGCGGCACCCGCGACCCCTACCTCGACTTCGTCATCCGCAAGGCCTGGGCCGACCCGGACGATCCGGCGGAGGTCCGCCGCCTCCTCCGGCTGTCGCCGTACGAGCTGGTCGGCCCCGGCGCCTTCCCGGCGGTCTACGTCCAGGCCGGGGCGACCGATCCGCGGTGCCGGCCCTGGCACGCGCGCAAGTTCGCCGCACGGATGCAGGCCGCCCAGGAAGGGGAGGCGCCGATCCTGCTGCACGTCTTCGACAACGCCGGCCACGGCGCGGCGACGCCCCATGACGTCGCGGTCGCGCAGGACGCCGAATGGCTGGCGTTCCTGGTCAGGACGCTCGACCTGCGGGGCCCTGTCAGTCGTCCGGAACCGACCTGATGGACATCAGGCGCAGTTGCAGCATGGCCGATAGGCGCGTGTCCGGGTCGCCGAGGTCGACGCCGCCGACCTCGGCCGCCCGCCGAAGCCGGTAGCGGAACGTGTTGGGGTGCACGAACATCGCGGCGGAGGCCACCGCGACGTCGCCGAAGGCGTCGAGCCAGGCGCGCAGCGTCTCGACGAGACTGGTCTGGTGCTCCTTGTCGTAGGCGACGATGCGCGCGACGGGGCCGCTGGGGATGTCTCCGCGGGGAACGAGGTCGGCGAGTTCGAGCAGCAGCGCCTCGACGTGCACGTCGTCCAGGCGGGCCACCTGCCGCCCGGCGACTCCTGATCGCAGGACGCGCAGGGCCCGTTCGGCGCCCGAGCGCGACCGGGCGAGCGCCGAGCTGTCCGGGGCGAGCCGTCCCACCCCGATCAGCGGGCGCAGGCGGGACCCCACGCGGGCCAGGAACTCGGTGGCGACCAGGACCGCGCGCTCCTCGGCGTCCTGCCGGTTCTGCGGGAAGGGGAGGATGCCGTAGGAGACGTCGCCGATCAGCGCGGCGGCGGCGCGCGGGTGCATGGCGGACAGGTGCATGGCGAACGCGTCGGCGAGCCGCTTCCGTTCGGTGGCGAGCTGCGCGGGCAGGGGGCTCTCGGCGGCCGAGCCGACGACGGTGAGCGCGAGGACGACCGCCCGCTCGTCCTTCAGGCCGAGGCGGCGCACCGCCTCCAGCGACCGCGGTCCGCTTTCGAGGGCGGTGCTCAGCAGTTCCGCCCGCACCCGCCGCTCCATGTCCGCGTCGGCGCGCTGCCACACCATGTGCATCGCGACGAGCTTGGACGCCTCGTAGAGCGCCTGCCCGCGCTCCTCGCTCAGGGGCTCGGGAACGACCACCCAGATCGTGCCGAGGATCTCGTCCCCGGCGCGCACCGCGATCGCCGCGCGGGGGAGGGCGGGCGGCTGCGTCGCGTCGTCCGTCCTGGGCAGGGGCGCCACGAAGACGGGGCCGTCGCTGCGGTAGATCGCCTGGAACACCCCGCGCTCCTCCAGGATGCGGGTGTACTGCTCCGGGACCTGCCGGCCCAGGATCGTCTGGACCCGGGACAGGTCCGCCTCCTCCTGCCGGCTCGAGAAGGCCAGCAGGCGCGAGTTGCGGTCCTCGATGGTGACGGGTGCGTTGAGCAGCGCGGCGATGGCGTTGGCGACCGCGAAGAGATCACCGGACGGGATCCGGCCGAACGCGTCGGAACCGGCGTCGTACAGGCCGCTGTCGGCGGTCAGGGTCCGGAGCATCCCCGTCAGGTGGGTCCACGACGCGCCGCGGGCGAACGCGAGGACCGCCACCCCCGCTCCGCGCGCCGCCGCGACGAGCCGCTCGTCGGCCTCCACGGGCGCGCGGACCACCAGCCCGGCGGCGCCGCGCCGCCCGAGCTGGGCCACGACCCGCGCGATGTCGGCGGGATCGTGCAGGCCGACGCCCATCACCAGCGCGTTGCTCGGCAGCTCGGGCTCGTCGAGCGGGTCGTAGATCACGACGCCGCCGATGTCGCCGGCGAGCTCGACGTCACCGCAGACCACGTCGAGCAGCGTGGTGCCGAGTTCTTCCAGGACGCGCCCGAGGCTGGCCCGCGGGAGGCTGGTCACGGGGAGGAGCATGCGCCCGAAGCTAGCGCGGCGCGTGCGGGTCGTCGTTCGTACGGCATGACGAAATCACGCTATCCGATCTGTCCAAAAGGACAGGAAAGGATCATCAGGTCGGAACGGGTGCCCATGTCGTGGTGACCGTGACGGCGTCCAGGACGTCGGGGATCGGAGTGACGCCGAGTCCCGGTCCGGTCGGCACGGCGAGGTGCCCGTCCTCAAGGCGGAACGGCGGTGTGATGTCGGTCCGGTAGTAGCGGTCGGACGCGGAGGTGTCGCCGGGCAGGAGGAATCCGGGCAGGGCCGCGAGCGCGACGTTGGCGGCGCGCCCCACTCCCGTCTCGAGCATGCCGCCGCACCAGACCGGAACGTCGTGCGCCGCGCAGACGTCGTGGATCCGGCGGGCCTCGAGGTAACCGCCCACGCGGCCCGGCTTGATGTTCACGACCCGGCAGGCTCCGAGAGCGATCGCGTCGGCGGCGGCGCGGGCGGAGACGATCGACTCGTCGAGGCAGATCGGCGTGGTGATCCGCGCGGCGAGCTCCGCGTGCCCGACGAGGTCGTCCTCCGCCAGCGGCTGCTCCAGCAGCAGGAGGTCGAACGGGTCGAGCCGGGCCAGGTGCCGGGCGTCGCCGCGCCGGTAGGCGGTGTTGGCGTCGACCTGCAGCGGGATGGCGCCGAACCGTTCGCGCACGGCCCGGACCGGCTCGACGTCCCAGCCGGGCTCGATCTTCAGCTTGATCCGCAGGTAGCCCGCCTCCAGGTATCCGGCGACCGTGTCGAGCAGGGCGGGGATCGACTCCGCGATCCCAACCGACACCCCGCACGGCACGGTGTCCCGAACGGCGCCGAGGGCCTGGCCGAGGGCGACGCCGCGGGCGCGAAGATCCGCGTCCAGGATCGCCGTCTCCAGCGCCGCCTTGGCCATGCGGTGGCCCTTGAACGGCGCCAGGGCCGGGGCGACCTTGTGCGCGTCCAGGTCCGTCACGCCGGCCAGCGCCGGCACCAGGAAACGGCTCAGGACGTCGGCGGCGGCGTGCGTGTACTCCGAGGAGTACAGGGGCGCCGTCCCCGCGCCGCACTCGCCCCATCCCTCGGCCTCGTCGGTGACGGCGCGCAGCAGCAGCGCCTCCCGCACGGTCTCCGTGCCGAACGACGTCCGGAAGGGCGACACGAGCGGCACCTCGATGGTGCGGATCTCGACCCCGGTGAGCTTCACTGCTTCTCCTGCCTGTCCAGGACGTACCAGCCCGTGCGGTCGAAGCCGCGCACCCGTGCGCCTTCGGTGAGCAGCTCGCCGAGAACCTCCCGTACCGCCCTGCGCCACTCCGCGGCGCGGTCCGGGTCGCTCAGCCGGAGGGCCTCGACGTCGCCGGGGACGCCGACGAGCACGGTGCGCGCGTCGGCGCGCCCGGCGACCGG
>NZ_JBEZJP010000457.1:0-6291 GCF_040653175.1 Actinomadura sp. NPDC048032 | reverse complement strand
GTCGAGGCCGATCCGGACCTGTCGGAGCATCCCGGCCTGGCCACCGTCCTGGCGTCCCTGCTGGACGAGGAGCGCCGGACTTCCTCCGCAAATCTGGAGACGGTACTCACCAGATATTTCTGGTGTGTCGCATCACCAGAACTCGGTCGCGACGAGACGGGAGCGTGAGGCCCGGTGGCCACGGAGATCCCCCCGCAGCTGACCCTGGCGGACATCGACCTGAGCGACCTGCGGTTCTGGGCCCGTCCGCTGGAGGAGCGGGCGCGGGCGTTCGCGCTGCTGCGCGCCCAGCCTGGCCCGGTGTTCTTCACCCTGCCCAAGCTCCCCTTCCTCCGGCAGAGCCCGGGATCCTGGGCGCTGGTCCACCACGCCGACGTGACGGAGGCCAGCCGCCACCCGGAGATCTTCAGCAGCGAGCCCAGCGCCACCAGCCCGGCCGACATGCCGCGCTGGATGGACGGCTACTTCAACTCGATGATCGACATGGACGACCCGCGGCACGCCAAGATCCGCCGGATCGTCTCGCGGGCGTTCAGCCCCAGGATGCTGGCCAGGGCCGAGGACGACATCGCCCGGCGCGCCGCCCGGATCGTGGACGAGCTGGTCGAGGCCGGCGGCGGCGACTTCGTGTCCGGGGCGGCGGCGCGGCTGCCGGTCGAGGTCATCTGCGACATGCTCGGCATCCCCGCCCGGCACCACCGGCGGGTGGTGGAACTGACCAACATCATCGTCGGCTACAGCGACCCCGAGTACGTGGGCGCCACCCTCGAGTACCGGGACGGCGCCCCGAAACCGGGCCGGCTCGGCACGCTGCGCATGCTGGGCACGGTGGCGTCCGCGGGGTGGCGGCTGCACCGGCTGGCGGCCCGCCTCGGACGCGAGCGCAGAGCGTCCCCCACCGGCGACCTGACCTCGGCGCTGGTGAACGCCAACGTCGACGGCGAACGGCTGACCCCGCGCGAGTTCGCCACGTTCTTCCTGCTGCTGGTGGTGGCCGGGAACGAGACCACCCGCAACGCGATCGCGCACGGCCTGAAGCTGTTCACCGAGCACCCCGACCAGCGCGAGCTGCTGCTGGCCGACTTCGACGGACGCATCGCCGGGGCCGTCGAGGAGATCGTGCGCTTCAGCAGCCCGGTCATCTTCATGCGGCGCAACCTCACCCGCGACCACGAGATGAACGGCCACACCTTCCGCAAGGGCGACCGCGTGACGCTGTTCTACTGGTCCGCCAACCGCGACGAGGCGGTCTTCGCCGACCCCGACCGGTTCGACATCACGCGCTCGCCGAACCCGCACGTCGGGTTCGGCGGCCCCGGGCCGCACTTCTGCCTGGGCGCCAACCTGGCACGGCGAGAGATCACCGTGATGTTCCGCGAGCTGTTCACCCGCCTGCCCGACATCGCCGCGGGGGAGCCCGACCGGCTCAAGTCCGGCTTCATCAACGGCTACAAGCGCCTGCCCTGCACCTTCACCCCTCCGCCGGCCCGGCGCTGAGCGGCAGGGGCGCGGTTCACTGCTGGCCGGACAGCGGCGGCCGGCCCGAAGGCTCCGCCTCGTCCCGCCTCGCCTCCCGGTCGGCGGCGGCCCCGTCGGCGGGCTGGGGGACGTCCTGCCTCCGGCGTGCCCCGTCCGGCCGGGTGCGGGACGGCCGGATGTTGCGCCAGCGGATGAAGGGTTCGACGCCACGGGCGATCAGCGGCCCGGCGATGGCCAGCATCAGCACATAGGCGGCGGCCAGCGGCCCGAGCCGGGGGTTGATGCCGGCGGACACCGCCAGCCCGGCGATGACGATGTTGAACTCCCCGCGCGGGACCAGCGCCGCTCCGGCCCGCAGCCGCCCGCGGGCGGCCACCCCCGCGCGGCGGGCGGCCAGCCAGCCCGAGGCGAGCTTGGTGGCGATCCCGGCGACGGCGAGCAGCGCGGCCACGCCCAGCACGGGCGGCAGCTGGCCGGGATCGGTGTGCAGGCCGAAGAACACGAAGAACACCGCGGCGAACAGGTCCCGCAGCGGCGCCAGCAGCTCGCGCGCCGTGTGGGCCAGCGGGCCCGACAGGGCGATGCCGACCAGGAACGCGCCGACCGCCGCCGACACCTGCAACTGCTGGGCCACGCCGGCGACCAGCAGGGTCAGGCCCAGCACCTTCAGCAGCAGCACCTCGTCGGTGGGGCTGGCCACGAACCGCTCCACCAGCCGGCCGTGCCGCAGCGCGACGAACAGGATCAGGGTGATGGTGGCGGCGGCGATGCCGAGCGTGGTCGCCCCGGCGACCAGGGAGGCCCCGGCCAGCAGCGCGGTGAGGATCGGCAGGTAGGCGGCCATCGCCAGGTCCTCGAACACCAGGATCGACAGCACCGCAGGGGTCTCCCGGTTGCCCAGCCAGCCGAGGTCGCCCATGACCTTCGCGGTGATCCCGGACGAGGTGACGTAGGTGATGCCGCCGAGCGCCACCGCGGCCACCGGCCCCCAGCCGAGGATCAGCGCCACCGCCACCCCGGGAGCGGCGTTGAGCACGAGGTCGGCCAGTCCTGCCGGAGCCGAGGTGCGCAGGGTGCCGACGAGCTCGCCCGCGGTGTACTCCAGCCCGAGGGTGAACAGGAGCAGGATGACCCCCACCTCGGCGCCTAGCGAGACGAACTCCTCGCTGGCGCCGAGGGGCAGGATGCCGCCCGAGCCGAAGGCCAGCCCGGCCACCAGGTACAGCGGGATCGGTGAGATGGAGAAGCGGACCGCCATCGCGCCCAGCAGCCCCAGCGCCAGGACGATCGCTCCGAGTTCGATCAGTTGTGTCGCGGCATGCACGGTCCTCTCACCCGCCGTGCAGGATGGCCGCGACGGCGGCCGTCCCCTCGTCGGTGCCGACCACCACCACGACGTCCTCGGCGCGGAACTCGAAGTCCGGGCGCGGGCTGGCGATGACCTCGCCGTCGCGCACCACCGCGACGATCGAGGCGCCGGAGCGGGTGCGGGCCCGGGTGTCGCCCAGCCGGCGCCCCGCGAACGGCGAGGCGGCCGTCAGCAGGATCTGCTCGGTCACCAGCCCCTCGACCTGCCGGTTGAGCTCGGCCAGCCGTTCCACCACCCGGCCGGTGCCCAGCAGCTCGGCGAGGGCGTTGGCCTCCTCGGCCGCCAGCGCCACCGACACGACGCAGGTATCGGGATCGTCCTTGTCGTAGATCACCAGATCGCGGCGTCCCGTGCGGTGCGACACCACCCCGATCTGGCGCCCCCGCCCGGTGGTGAAGACATGCCGCAACCCGATGCCCGGCAGCGATGTCCGCTCGACGTCCATGACCCTCTCCCGCCTTCTCCGTGATCTCCGTGGCCGCACGGAGGATGCCCCGGCGCGCCCGTGCGCCGGACCCGGCCGTCCCTGAGCGCCGCCCGTGGGGTTTCGGACATGGTTCCAGAACCGACCGGAACACGACCTTAGGCGAAACCCGCCCATGGAAGCGCAGCCCACGGTGCCCGGCGGGCAGGGTCATCCCCTGGTCGCGGGAGACTCCTGCCGCGGAGCGCGGTCCGGGTCGTGGTGCCCGGGCGCTGCCCGGTGCCGTCGCAGAGCCGGATTGAGGAGGCCGAGGGAGACGACCGCGGCCGCCGCCGCCAGGCCGCCGACCAGGAGGGCCAGGGGCGCGGAGGTGGCGGACGCGAGCAGCCCACCGCGGAAGTTGCCGAGCTCGGGGCCGGCGACGCCGATGACGTGCTCGACCGAGGAGACCCGGCCCCGGAAGTGGTCGGGGGTCTCGACCTGGACCAGGGTGCCGCGGGTGATCACGGCCACGGTGTCGGCCGCGCCGGCCGCCGCCAGGCAGGACAGCGCGAGCCAGAGAGGCCCCGCCAGACCGAAACCGGCGAGGGCCAGCCCCCAGACCGAGGCCGCGACGAGCTGGGCGAGGGCGCCGCGGCGGAGGCGGGTGACCGTCCCCGAGAACAGGCCGGCGCCGAGCCCGCCGACCGCGATCGCGGACAGGAACAGCCCCAGCGTCCGGGGATCGCCGCCGAACCGGAGCTCGTTGACCATGGGGAAGAGCGCGACGGGCATGGCCAGGACGGTGGCGGCGAGGTCGACGCCGAAGGACCCCCACAGGATCGGGTGCCGCAGGACGAGCCGCCAGCCCCCCGGGAGCGGCCCGCGGCGTTCCCCTCCCGGCGGCCGCTCGTCCTCGGCGCGCCGGACGGGCATCGCGGGGAGCCGGATCACGGCGACCAGCGACGCGACGGTGGCCAGGGCCTGGACCGCGTACGCGGCGGGGTAGCGCCACTGCGCGAGCACGAGCCCGGCGACGGCCGGCCCGACCAGCATGGACGCCTGGAACGCGACGCTCTGCAGGGCGAGCCCGGCGGCGACCTGGTCGGAGGGCAGCAGCCGGACGGGGAAGGTGCGCCGGGCCGGCGCCCCGAGCGCCGCGCAGCCGGTCTCGACGGCGACCAGGGCCAGCAGCAGCGTCACCGACCGGTTCCCGGCGGCGGCCTGCGCCAGCAGGCCGAGGGACGCCAGCGCCTGGCCGCCGGTGGCCGCGCGGACGAGGCTCCTGCGGTCGACCGCGTCGGCCAGCGATCCGCCGACCAGGCCGAGCACGAGCATGGGCACACCCGTGGCCAGGCCGATGGCCCCGGTCCACAGGGGGCTGCGGGTCAGTTCCCAGACCTGCTGCAGGACGGCGACGACGGCGATCTGACGGCCGATCGAGGCGAGCGACGACCCGACCCACAGGTCGCGGAACGCCCGGCTCCCGCGCAGCGGACGGACGTCGATGAGCCGTTCGCTCAGGGCCACGGCTACGGTTCGGCCGGGGCGGGCGCCGGGGGCGCGGGATGATCGGGAGGCACGGCGCCGAGATGGGAGAGGATCCTGTCCTTCATCGGCCGCCGTGCCAGAGCGCGCTCCAGCTCGGTGACGACGGCGCTGAGCCGATGCGGCACCTCGTCGTCGAGTTCGGCGACCGCCGCCTCGGTCGCGCGCCACTCGGCCTCCAGGAACGGGACGAGGGCGCGGCCCCGGTCGGTCAGGGAGACGCGGCGCGTACGGGCGTCGGCGCCCGGCTCGGAGTCGACCAGCCCCTCGCGGCGCATGGCCGCGATCGTCTGGCTCATCGCCGAGTGGGAGCGGTCGAGCGAGGCGGCGAGTTCGCGGATCGTCAGCGGGCCGGTATGCGCGAGACGGATGAGGGGGTAGGCGAAGCGGGGGCGGACTCCCCGGATGCCTCGGTCGGTGTACAGGGATTCGATCTGGGCGTCCAGGCCGGCCAGCAGGGTGTGCAGCGCATGCCACCGCCCCGGCGTCGCGGTCGGGTCCGAGAATGTCACAGCGCTAATATAACAGCGCTGTTGCATGCCTGTCCCCTCCGGACCACGCTCAGCGGGGCCGTGGTGGGTAGAAGACCCTGCAAGGGATCCGAAAACGGGGAGGCCGTCCGCGGTGAGCTCACGACCCGAGATCGACACGACCGTGCCGCATTCGGCCCGGATCTGGAACTTCCTGCTGGGCGGTACCGACAACTACCCCGTCGACCGGCAGGCCGGAGAAGGGATCTTCGCGGTCTTCCCCGGGATGGTCGCCATGGCCCGGCAGTCCCGGCGGATGCTGCAGCGGGTGGTGCGCCACCTGGCGGGAGAGGCGGGCGTCCGCCAGTTCCTGGACATCGGGACCGGGCTGCCCACCATGGACAACACCCACGAGATCGCCCAGCGGCTCGCCCCGGCCTCCCGGATCGTCTACGTCGACAACGACCCGCTGGTGCTGACGCACGCCCGGAAGCTGCTGACCAGCACGCCCGAAGGCGCCACCGACTACGTCGAGGCCGACGTCCGCGAGCCCGAGGCGATCCTCGCCGAAGCCGCCCGCACCCTCGACTACGACGAGCCCGTCGCGCTCATGCTCATGGGCATCCTCGGGCTGGTGGGCGACTACGACCAGGCCCGTTCGATCGTCGACCGGCTCATGGCGGCGCTGCCGTCCGGCAGCTACCTGGCCGTCTACGACGGCACCGACAGCGACCCCGCCTACGCCGCGGCCATCCGCACCTACAACTCCGCGAGCGGCGCCGTCCCCTACATCCCCCGCACGCAGGAGCAGATCGCCGGCTACTTCGACGGCCTGGAGCTGCTGGAACCCGGTGTCGTGCCGGTGACGCGATGGCGGCCCGACCCCGGCCAGGAAGACGTCCCCGAGGTGTCCTGCTCAGGCGGTTTGGCCCGCGGCTCAGGGAGGGTGGGTATGGACCCGCTCCCGGATACGTCTCGGAGTGACAGAATCCCGTGGCCCCACCCTCCCTCCGCCGGTCGGC
>NZ_JBEZJP010000456.1:0-6347 GCF_040653175.1 Actinomadura sp. NPDC048032 | reverse complement strand
CGCCGGGCGGGGCCCCGCGCGCCTGCGCCCCGACCTGCGCGCCCGCCGCGGCGGGCCGCCCGCCCCCATCGTGGTGGTGAGCCGCTCCCTAGACCTCGACTGGACGCTCCCGCTGTTCACCGAGGCCGAGACGCCCACCGTCGTCGTGACGACCCGGAACGCCGGGGCCGGGGTTCCGGGACACCTCCGGGTGGTCGCGGAAGGCGACGACGACGTCGATCTCCCCGCCGCCGTGAGAGCCCTGCGCGAGGACCTCGGCTACGAGCACCTCCTCTGCGAGGGCGGCCCGTCCCTGGCCACCGCGCTCATCAGGGCGTCGCTCGTCGACGAGCTGTGCCTCAACATCGCGCCCACCCTCCTCGGAGGCGCGCGCCACACCCGCCTGCTGGAGGGCCTGGACGCCGAGGTGCCGCTCGAACCGGCCGCCCTCTACCTCGACGAGGGCGTGCTGTTCGTCCGCTACCGGTTGCGGGCGTAGCGCGGGCACGGCTCCCGCGACCTCCGTGAGGACGTCCGCGGCCCCCCGCACGGACCGGCGTGGTGACGGTCTGTCCCCCAATCTGTACGAATCCGTCATGCCGGAAGCGCTGGGGGGCGACACTAGGCGGCAGGGGGACGGGTGAGAATCTCACGAAAGGAGCGGGGGTGGAGTACGCCGCATTGGGCGCGTGGATCATCGCCGCCGTCGCGGGCGGATATCTGCTGGTCGTGTGGTGGGTCAACGGGGGGCGTTCGACGAAGGTGACGCGGTTCCCGCGGCTGGTCGTGGCGGGGCATCCGCTCTCGGCCGTCGCGGGCCTGGCCGTTTGGATCGTCTACGTCGTCACAGGGAACGCCGCCTACGCCTGGGTCGCCTTCGCGGCCCTGCTCGTCATCATCTTCCAGGGGCTGCTGCTGTTCACCCGCTGGCTCGTCGGCCGCGGCGGCCGCCACGCCAGGGGAGCAGAGCAGGCGTTCCCGGCCGCGGCGGTCGCCGTCCACGGCGCGGTGGCGGTCGCGACGTTCGTCCTGGTGTTCCTGACCGCGATGGAGGTCGGCCGGGCGTGAGCCGCGCGGCTCACGCCCCGCGCCGCAGGACGAGGAGCGCGCGGTCGCCGACCGTCACCACGTCGCGGGCCTTGAGGCGGGGACGCTCGCCGACCGTGCCGGGTTCGGCGGTGTCGAGGGCGAACTCCCAGCGCTCGCCGTACTCGGCGCCGGGCAGCGTGAACTCGACCGGCTCCGACCCGGCGTTGATCAGCAGCAGGAACGAGTCGTCCCGGACGCGCCGGCCGCGCGGGTCGGGTTCGGTGATGGCGTCGCCGTTGAGGAACACGCCGAGCGACTTGGCGAAGCCGACGTTCCAGTCCTGGTCGGTCATGCTCTCGCCGGCCGGGGTCAGCCAGGCGATGTCGGCGGCGGCGCCGCGGCCCGTCCCGGTGAAGAAGCGGCGGCGGCGGAACACCGGGTGGTCGTGCCGCAGCCGCGACAGGAGCCGGACGAACTCCATGTCGCCCGAGTCCTCCCAGTGGACCCAGGCGATCTCGTTGTCCTGGCAGTAGGCGTTGTTGTTGCCCTCCTGCGTGCGGCCGAGCTCGTCGCCGTGGGAGAGCATCGGCACGCCCTGCGACAGGAACAGCGTCGCGAGGAAGTTGCGGCGCTGCCGGGCCCGCAGGTCGAGGACCCCGGGGTCGCGGGTGGGACCCTCCACGCCGCAGTTCCACGACCGGTTGTCGTCGGTGCCGTCCCGGTTGTCCTCGCCGTTGGCCTCGTTGTGCTTGTGGTCGTAGGAGACGAGGTCGGTGAGCGTGAACCCGTCGTGGCAGGTCACGAAGTTGATGGACGCGAACGGCCGGCGCGCGCTGTGCTCGTAGAGGTCGGAGGAGCCGGTCAGCCGGGACGCGAACTCCGGCATGGTCGCGTACGAGCCGCGCCAGAAGTCGCGGACGGTGTCGCGGTACTTGCCGTTCCACTCCGTCCACAGCGGCGGGAAGTTGCCGACCTGGTAGCCGCCCTCTCCCACGTCCCACGGCTCGGCGATGAGCTTCACCTGGGACACGACGGGGTCCTGCTGGACGAGGTCGAAGAACGCGGCCAGCCGGTCGACGTCGTGCAGTTCGCGGGCCAGCGCCGAGGCGAGGTCGAAGCGGAACCCGTCGACGTGCATGTCCAGGATCCAGTAGCGCAGCGAGTCCATGATGAGCTGCAGCGCGTGCGGGTTCCGGACGTTCAGCGAGTTGCCGCAGCCGGTGTAGTCGAGGTGGTAGCGCTTGTCGTCGTCGCGCAGCCGGTAGTACGACGCGTTGTCGATGCCCCGGAACGACAGCGTCGGGCCCAGGTGGTCGCCCTCCGCCGTGTGGTTGTAGACGACGTCCAGGATGACCTCGATGCCCGCCTCGTGCAGGGCGCGGACCATCGCCTTGAACTCCAGCACCTGCTCGCCGGACTGCCCCGAGGAGCTGTAGGAGTTGTGCGGCGCGAAGAACCCGATCGTGTTGTAGCCCCAGTAGTTGTCGAGGCCCCGCGCCACCAGGGCGTGCTCGGGCACCGACTGGTGCACCGGCATCAGCTCGACCGCGGTCACCCCGAGGTCGAGGAGGTGGTCGATCATCACCGGATGCCCGACGCCCGCGTAGGTCCCGCGCTGCTCCTCGGGGACGCCCGGGTGCAGCTTTGTCAGGCCCTTGACGTGCGCCTCGTAGATGACGCTCTCGTGGTACGGGACGCGCGGCGGCCGGTCGTCCCCCCAGTCGAAGAACGGGTTGACCACCACGTTCTTCGGCATGTACGGGGCACTGTCGTCCTCGTTCAGCGCGTCGGGGTCGGCGAACCGGTAGGAGAACAGCGCCTCGTGCCAGTGGATCAGCTCGTGCGGCGTGACGCCCGCGACGGCCTTGCCGTACGGGTCGAGCAGCAGCTTGGACGGGTTGCAGCGGTGCCCCTCGCGGGGGTCGAACGGCCCGTGCACCCGGTACCCGTACCGCTGGCCGGGCCCGATGCCGGGCAGGTAGCCGTGCCAGACGAACCCGTCCACCTCCGGCAGGTCGCGCCGCGTCTCGCGCCCCTCGGCGTCGAACAGGCACAGCTCGACCCGCCGGGCCACCTCCGAGAACAGCGCGAAGTTCGTGCCCGTGCCGTCCCAGGTGGCGCCCAGCGGATAGGGGTCCCCGGGCCACACCTCCCGCATGCTCCTCCACCCCTCGGCCGGTTCCTCTGGCCCGTCGATTGTGGCCTACCCGCACCCTTCCCCGCGCGCGGAGGCCTTTCACACACGTGTCATTCCGGTGCGGCGCGGTGGTGGAGGCGCCAGACGACCTCCTCGTCGCGGGTCTCCCCGGTACGCCGCAGCCCGATCCTCGACGCGACGGCCGCGGACGCGCGGTTGTCCGGGTGGACCGTCGCGACGACGTCGCCCACGCCGTGCGCCGCGAGCCAGTCCAGCAGCGCGCGGGCGGCCTCGGTGGCGAACCCGAACCCCTGGTACGGCATGCCGATCACCCAGGCGACCGACGCGAGCAGCCGGGGCGGGCCCGGCGTGACCGTCGACCCGGCCGAGGCGGGCGTCACGGCGAACCCCGGCGGCGCCGGGGTGACCGTCGCCTGCACGTACCCGACGGCCTGCCCGTCGCGGGCGCGGCGGACGATCCAGTTCAGCCAGCACTCCTGGTGGTAGGGCGCCGGGCCCGCGACCAGGTGCGCGTAGCGGGCGCGCAGCTCGTCGCGCGTGAGGGGCTCGCCGCCGATGTGGCGGTGCAGGCGGGGGTCGTCCAGGACGGGGGCCATCTCGTCCGCGTGGTGGACCGCCAGCGGCTCCAGGACGAGGCGCTGGGTGCGGATGGTGTCGGCGATCGGCCCGTACACCCGCCGATCCTATGCTCTCGCGTCGCGGCGGGCTCGTGGAGCGGCCCTCAGAGCCGCCACTCGGACCGCCGGCCGGACAGCCGCCGCGTCCAGGCGCCGGCCGGATGCTGGCGCGGCTGGAGCCACAGCCACGGCTGGGCGTGCCGGAACGGCAGGTCGGTGCCGGGCTGCCACGGGAACAGGCCGTCGCCGTTGGGCCAGACGACCTGCAGGACCGGCGGCGGCCGCCGGTAGAACGCCACCGCGCCGCCGAACAGCCCGACGGACCAGTCCGGTTCGACGTTCCGGAAGGCCGCCTGCTGCCCCCGCACGACGCCGTCGCGTCGCTCCCCGTCGGCGGGGGCGCGCCCCTCGGCGGTCTCCCGGCCGAGCATGTTCAGGATCTCTTCCGTCTCGTACACGTCGCCGCCGAACATCGCGAGTTCGGGGGCGCCGTGGCTGTGCCACAGGCCGACCGTGTACGCCCAGCCGGGACCGTCCTCGTCCGGCTGGACGAGGACGACGCTCCACCCGTACTGGGTGATGTGCACGATGGTGCGGAGATGGAAGTTGTCCAGGCGGTCGCGGTCGCCGTAGTCACGGCACATCACGCAGGTGCATGAGAGGCGGTCGCCGGACATGACCCTCAGCTTACGATCAATCGACCCTGGGCGAGCATGCCGCTGCGCGAAGGATCACCAGAACGCGCCGGTGTCGCGCGGCGGCGCCTCGTGCTCGTGCCGCACGGCCGGGCCGCGCAGGCCCCGGACGGCCATGGCCCCCAGCAGCATCGCGGCGGGCATGCCGAGGGGGAGGGCCGTGAGCGGGGCGACGGACGCCACGTCCAGGGCCGTCCCGCCGAGCAGGCCCGCGACGCCGAGGTCGGCGCCGCGCCGTCCCGCGCCGAGCGGCAGCGCCAGGAGGGCGGCGGCGACGGCGAGGCCGGCCGCGGGCGCCGCCAGCGCGCGGCGCCGGACGAAGAACGCCAGCGCCACGCCCAGCGCCCCCAGGACGGGCAGCGCCATCACGCCGTACCAGCGTCCCGGCTCCGGCCTCATGCCGACCTGGATGAGGGGCGCCGGGACGCCTTTGCGCAGGTGCCAGCGGTGATTATCGGAAATGTCAGGACGCACCGTTGCGGATACCGGCGGAAGCCGCAATTGCATGGCCGTGTCGTCGAAACCCCGCGCCGCGAGTTCGCGCGCCGCGCCGGAAGTGTCGATTCTCAGGAACGGCCTGCGTCCCGTGCGGTAGGCGCGGCCGATTTCCGCGCGGGCGAACGGCGCCCCGCGGTCTTTCCTGGTGCGGACGCGGGCGGCCCCGGCGCCGGGGAACAGCGCCGCGGCGACCCGTCCCGCGAGAGCCCGCACCTCGGTGTCCGACCGGAGCCGCCCCGCCGCGTACAGGTCGACCTGGGCGCCGCCGTCGGCCAGAAGGGCGACCTCCATCCGCGCCCGCTGCTCCCGTGGCGGCGCTCCGCCGCACCCGGCGAGCACGGCGAATACCAGCAGGATCATCGCGACCGCGGCAAGCCGCCGAAAACGCACCCAGGCCTCGCTTCGTCGGTCGGTGTCCCGGCGCCGGAAGAATGATCTATTTTATGCGCGACCACCGGTGGAGCACAGCAGGGAGAAGACCATGGCCGAAGACCCGGTCAACGCGATCGACACCTCCGTTCCGCACTCCGCGCGCATATGGAACTACTGGCTCGGCGGCAAGGACAACTATCCGGTCGACCGCGACGCCGGTGACCAGTACGTCAGCATCTACCCCGGGATCGTGGACATCGCGCGGACCGGCCGGCACTTCCTGGCCCGCGCCGTCCGGTACCTGGCGGGGGAGGCGGGCGTCCGCCAGTTCCTGGACGTCGGCACCGGCCTGCCCACCGTCGACAACACCCACGAGGTGGCGCAGCGCGTCGCGCCCGAGGCGCGCATCGTGTACGTCGACAACGACCCGCTGGTGCTGTCCCACGCGCACGCCCTGCTGACGAGCCGTCCCGAGGGCGAGACCAGCTACATCGAGTCCGACATGCGCGAGCCCGAGCAGATCCTCGCGATCGCCCGGGGCAAGCTCGACTTCGACCGCCCGATCGCCCTGATGCTGATGGGCGTCCTCGGGCACGTCGATTCCTACGACGAGATCCTGCACATCATCCGGACCCTGATGGGCGGCCTGCCCTCCGGCAGTTTTCTCGCCCTCTACGACGACACCGACACCGACGAGGCCCACAACAAGGCGCAGCAGGAGTACGACGACACCGGCGCCGTCCCGTACCGGCTGCGCCGTCCCGAGCAGATCGCCGGGTACTTCGACGGCTTCGAACTGGTGGAGCCGGGTGTGGTGGCGTGCGAGAAGTGGCGCCCCGAGCCGAGCCCGTTCGGTGAGACGCCGAGCACCTCGACCCTCTGCGGGGTCGCCCGCAAGGCCTGACCGGACGGGGCCGCCGGCCGGAACCGGCCGGCACCTTCAACGACGGCGACCGGGACTACCCGGCCGGCTCGTTCATCCATGCCCCCGCGGGTTCT
>NZ_JBEZJP010000455.1:0-6363 GCF_040653175.1 Actinomadura sp. NPDC048032 | reverse complement strand
AAAACCCCCACAACTGTAACCCGGTCGGGTCGTTGTAAACTACATACATTTTTTTATCCCCCCCCAACCTTTGGCGGAATTGGCGGGCGGGGGGGGGGCCCCGCCGCGCGGGCCCCCGCGCCCTGCGCTCCGCCACCAGGTCGACAAAGCCGGGGTCTACGTGGGCATCACCATGATCGCCAAGGCTGACGAGCCCTCCACGAGAACACGGCACTGGCCCGCGGCCTCCTGTCGCCCCTGGCTCGCCCTCGGCGCGGCGGCAGCCTGATCGGCGATGGCGCCCTCTGGCGGCGTCACATGTCGCCGGAACACAGGGGGCGCGGAGCGAACCGTTCCCCTCAGCCCTGCTGCACCGCGTACTGCGCGATGCCATTGCCGAACGACCAGTTCTCCGGCAGTACCTCCACAAGATTGATGAACACGTCTTCGGGGCGCACGCCGGGGTTCGCCTGCAAGAGGTCGACGATGCGCAGGTAGAGCGCCTTCTTCTGGGCGAGGCTGCGCGTGTTGTTGGCGGTGATCCGGATGATGACCACCTCGTCGCTTCGTTCGACGCCGTAGTAGGTGGGGCTGACGCTGAAGGTACTGCTGTCGTGCTCGGTGATCGTCATGAAGCGGTCGTCTTCCGGCACGTCGAAGGTCTCACGCATGGCGTGGTAGACGCCTTCGAAGAGTGCTTGGTGGTACTCGGCGGACTTGCCGCGCCGCAACGACACTTGGACCAAGGGCATGGTCTGACTCCGTTCCTCGGGACGATTCGCAGCGTAGCCAGCACTTGATCATTCAAAAAAGTCATCTTAAGATATTTCAGTCATTAAATATTCCAATGATCGGCGTGACGATGAAGATGCTCGCCCTGGACGCTGTGCAGGCCTTCGTGCTGACCGCGGAGATGAAGAGCTTCACGCGCGCGGCGGAGGCGATGGACTCCACGCAGTCCGCCGTGAGCCTGAAGATCAAGCGGCTGGAGGACGCCTTGGGCCGCCGGCTGCTGGACCGCACGCCCCGCCTGGTCCGCCTGTCGCAAGACGGCGCCGCCTTCCTCGGCCCCGCACGTGAACTGCTGGCCGCCCACGCGGGCGCGCTGGGCTCGTTCGGCGTCCAGCGGCAACGCCTGTCGATCGGCATGAGCCACCACGTCGTCGGCGCCGAACTGCCCCACCTCCTGCGCCAGATGGGGCGAGTAGAGCCAGACCTGACGCTGGAGGTGAGAATCGCCAGCTCATGGGAGCTCCTTGACCTGTTCGACAGCGGTGCGCTGGACGCGGCCATCGTGCTGCGCCACGAGGGCCGTCGCACCGACGGTGAAGTCCTGATGGAGGAGCCCTTTGGCTGGATGGCCTCATCCGACTTCGAACACCGCTCCGGCGAGCCTCTGCGCCTCGCCCTGCAGGCCGAGTCATGCCATGTGCACGAGATGGCGGTGACCGCGCTGAACGAAGCGGGCATCGCTTGGCAAGAGGTGTTCGTGGGCGGCGGCATCGCGGCCATCGGTGCGGCCGCGGCAGCAGGCTTGGCCGTGGCGGCGCTCAGCCCGCGCGTGGCCCCACCCGGCACCATGGACATGGGCGAATCACTCGGTCTCCCGCCGCTGCCCGCCCGCAGCGTCGTCCTGCAATCACGCCCGTCCGAGCCGGCTGCTCGCAGGGCGCTGCGCACCTTCGCGTCCGCCCTGCGCGCCCAGCGGCACTCTTTTTGATCTACAACGTAAAGGTATCGGCTGAGTGAGCAGCTTCGCCTCCGAAGGAAACTGTCATCCTTGGCGTTCCAGATCGCTAACCGGATCAGCTTCCGCGATTTCCTCGTGGCATCCGCGACGGCCGGCGCCGGGCTGGGCGACCCCGCGCTTTCGCCATTGCGCACACCGGGGGAGTGCCTTCCGGGCCGCGCTTACCTGACACCGCTGGGTGCCCTCTAGGGATCGATGGAGGACTGGCACGCAGCGGCCCGACTAGGTTGAGCGCATGACAAGCCTGGATCATCCCCAACTCTCCGGGTTGGGGCGGAACCCGTCGGCTACTCATGATGTCCTGGTACGTCTGGCTGCACACAGGGCTGGCCGACACGGGATATCGCAGCGCCGTGGGCGGCTGGAGGACGCCGTTGTCGATGCTCTGCTGAAGCACGGCGACGGCGACACCGCGGTGGGCCTTCACGGGGACCGGATCTCCCCGGAGATGCGCCGAAGGATTGCCGAGCATCCCGATCCGGCGATCCGCAACGCGTTCACAGACTTTGTCCGCCACATGGTTGACCGCAAGGTGACGATTGGCATCGACGACCTTGAGGAAGCCTATGGCCAGCCTCGGACGATGCTTGCCAGTGCGCCGAGTCCGAGCCTGCGTGCCGCGGTCGCACGAGCCTGGTACGACCGGCCTCTCGCCGTGCAGGTGGAACTGCTCGCCGACCCGGATCCGCAGGTCCGTGCAGCCGCCACCGAGCGCAAAATTCCGGGTGTTCCGCCTGAGTGGAGGGAGCGTTGCCTAGCCGACCCTGCAGTGCGCATTAACGTGGCGCGCTACGTCCCACTTACATCAGAGCAGTTTGCGCAGCTCATGCGGCAGGAGGAGGCGGAGCTCCATCAAGCTGTCGCCTGTAATCCCCATCTATCGGCAGAGATGGTCGCCCAGCTCCTGGGCGTCGATGACCCGCTCGTGCGGGTCGCGGCTGCGCAGAGTCGGCATGTGGACGCCGAAACCCGGGACCGACTGTATGCGCTTGTAGAAGCCGAACGCGCGGACGGAAGGATCGAGGCGAAAGTAGCTCTTAGCTGGAACTTCGTCGAACCGGACTGGCTGCGCGAAGCGCCTCTCGATGAGCGGATGACCTACCTGGACTGCCAGCACACAACATTTCGGCGCGTTCTGGCCTCCTGTCACGACCTACCTGAAGAGGCATGGCGTCGGCTGGACAACGACCCGGAACTCGCAGTCCGCCGTGCTGCCGCCCGTCGGCCGGGCACACCACCAAAGGTCCTGGAAAGACTGGTCCGCGCCTACGGCGACGTATTGCACATCCGACCGCTACTCGTCGACCACCCCAATTTCCCTCGCGATGTGCTGCGAACGTTCGTCGACGAGCCAAGCCCGGACGTGCGCTACCTCGCCTTGCAAGACCCGGAACTACCCCTGCCATGCCTTCAGCAGCTCGCCGGCGCTTCCGAGCCCTTCCTGCGCCGCGGGGTCGCCCGTCACCACAACATCACTGACGTGTTGCTGGAGCATTTGCTCGGTGACCCAGACCCTGAGGTAGCCGACGACGCCGCTGCCAACTCGGCGCTGCGCCCGACCCAGATGTATCGGATCCTTACAGCTGCCGGCTTGTGACTCCCGAGAAGTTTGGGCTGAACTGCGGAAACGTCGATCAGGCGACCGGGCAGAATTGGATCGTTCCGTACGGTCAGGTCCGGTCGGTTGCCGAGTCAGGGCGTGAGCAGGGCGGTGGGCTGGCCCATCAGGGTGACGACGGCCTCGCCGATCGCCGCGGCGAGCTGCGGGGCGTGCTCGGCGGGAAGTGCGCCCGCGTTGATCCGCAGGTGGCGCTGGTGGCCGGGGGACAGGAAGAAGGGCTGCCCGGCTGCCAGTAGGAACCCTCGCTGCGCCGTGGCTTCGACCACCCGGTCGGCGTCACAACCGTCTGGGAGCGTGACCCAGACGTGCAAACCGTCAGTGTCGTATTCGGGGACGAAAAGGCCGATCTGCTGAGAGGCGCTGGCCTGCCGGAGGGCCTCGCGGACGGCGGCCCGGCGGTGCGCGTACTCGGTGCGCGCCTCCGTGAGAAGTTCGTCGAGGCGGGGGTCGGTGAGCGTCGCCGCGAGTACGCGCTGGGACGTCCGGGACGTCCATCCGTCGGCGAAGGACTTGGCCAGCGTGAGCGGATGGCGGATCGGCTGCTTGGCGAGGGCCACCGCCAGCCGCATGTCAGGGGCGATGGACTTGGAGAATGAGCGAAGGTACACGACGCGGTCCCGTAGCCGGGGATCGGTGTACAGCGACCCTGGTCGCAGGGTCGCGGCCTCGGCGAACTGGTCGTCCTCGATGATCCAGACGTCGGGATGTGGCGCGAGGGCGTCTGCCAGCGCGCGTCGGCGTTGCGCCGTCCAGCAGCAGCCGGTCGGGCTCTGGGCGCGGGGGGTGAACAGCACGGCCGAGACACCCGCGTCGACGGCACCGAGCAGCCCCTCGACGGTGACCCCCGCCTCGTCCAGCGGCATGGGGACGAGCCCCAGTCCTTGGAATTCGAGGGTGTCCATGGCGGTCTGGTAACCGGGCTCCTCGACGCCCACAAGGACGGTCTCGCCGGGGGAGCGCCGTTGGAGCAGCATGGCGAGCAGGGCCAGGAACTGCTGCGTGGAACTGGCGATGAGCAGGTCGTCGGCATCGGTCTCGATCCCGTCGTGGGCGAGCCGTTTGGCGAGCGCATCGGCCAGTTCCGGCTCGGTGCTCAGCGTCGCCGGATACTCCAGGTCCCGAGCCTGCAACCGGGCGGCGACGTCCCGGTAGGCGCGCTTGACGACGGTCAGCGGCAGCAGTCGCGGGTCCGGCCCGCCGCGCGTGAGGTCGCGCGCGTCAGGATGGCTGCGCTGCAGTCGCGCCTCGGTCTGGGCGAGAACCTGGCGCCGCCATGCCCTGCCACCGCGGGCGGGCATCGGGGGTTCGCCTCCGCGGGGGGGCGGTGCGGTCCGCGGGAGGTCGGCGGCCTCGCTGACGAAGGTGCCGCGGCCGGCCTCCCCGTGCACCAGGCCGAGCTCTCCGAGCCGGGCGTAGACGCTCATGACGGTGGTGACGCTGAGGCCCAGGTCGGTGGCGAGTTGCCGGACGGACGGCAAGCGCTCGCCGGGGCCCAGTTCGCCCGTCCGGATCGCCTCGGACATCTCGTGTGCCACTCGTTCGTAGAGCGGACGCCCGTTGCCCGAGGAGTCGCGCAAGGTCATTATCCGTCGTTGCACCTCAAGCATCACGCATACATTTTACCAGTACGTCGTGCGGCGTTGGAGTGCTCCCAGAGAGCGGGTGGGCGCCTGCCTCCGCTGGGAGGCCCCCGTGGTATGGCGTTCTGGGGCCTGCGTGCTTCTTTGGGAAGGTCTGTCGGGCACAGAGATACGGCCGGGCTGAGCATCACAGCCTCCGTCAACTGTACCCCTAACGTATTGACTGTGTTACGCGAGCGTGACACTGTGACGTCCGTCCTCAGCGCCGTACCGTCTGGTCCGGCATGGCCTGACGCGCTCGCCGTTCCGGCAGTGCGTGCCGGTACGGCGACCGTCCGCAGTACAGGAAGGCGCCGTGCGTGATCTCCCATCTGACCGCCACCGGTGACATCGTTCTCACCAGGTCCCTGGCCGAGGTGCCCGCTGATCCCGGCTTCACCGCACTTCAGGAGGTGCTCGGAGCATCGTCCTGCGTGCTGTCGAGCGTGGAGCTGCCCTTCTCCGACCGGGGTCACCCCTCCGACCGGATCCTCAACTTCCGAGCGCGTCCCGAACTCGTCCACGAGCTGGCCGCCTTCAACCTGAGGGTGGCGACACTCGCCAACAACCACAGTTCTGACTACGGCTGGGACGCCCTGGACGACACCGTGCGGAGACTGCGCTCGGTGGGAGTGACGGCGATCGGTGCGGGAGAGGATCTCGCGGCCGCCGAGGAGGCCGTCGTCCTGGATATCGCCGGCCGCCGCGTAGGGATCCTCGCCTGGTCCTGCCTGCTGCCGCTGGGAGCCGCGGCCGGCCCGTCCAAGCCGGGCATCTCTCCCGTGCACGTGGAGACCGAGTGGGTCGTGAACGGCGAGTTCCAGCTGGAGGAACCGGGCGTGCCCCCGGTCATCCGCACTCGGGTACGCGCGGCCGACCACGAGCGGGTCATCGGCCGCGTCCGGGAACTGCGGGAGCGCGTCGACGTCGTGGTGGTCACCGTGCACTGGGGCTTCGGGTTCGGCAGCGCGCGCGCCGAGTACCAGCGGGTGTTCGGACACGCGCTCGTGGACGCGGGGGCCGACCTCGTCCTCGGCCATCACGTGCACGCCCCGCAGGGGGTGGAGGTGTACCGGGATCGGGTCATCGTCTACAGCCCGGGCAACTTCGTGGCCCAGCAGCCGAGGGAGAACATCACCCCGGAGATCGAGGAGATCTACGACGCGTTCAGCCGGGACGCCTTCATCACGGTCGTCGACCTGGCCGGCGGAGACGTCCCGCGGGTGTCACTGGTGCCGATCATGACGGCCGAGCACGGGCTCCCCGTCCTGGCGGATCCGGAGAACGCCCGCCGTATCGCGGACCGGCTGGCCGTCCGCGTCGCCGAGTGGGTTGGCGCCGTCTTCTCCGTCGGCGTCGTCCACTCCGTCCCACCACGCACGCCGACCCCACCT
>NZ_JBEZJP010000454.1:0-6433 GCF_040653175.1 Actinomadura sp. NPDC048032 | reverse complement strand
AGCCGCGCCGGCCGCCGACCCGGTCCCTGCCGACGGCACTGACTCCGTGGAGTAGCGCCGCCAGGCGTGCCCCGTGCATGGGGCGCGCGCCGTGCACGCGGAAAGGCCCGGCCCCCGCCAGGGGGACCGGGCCTTTCCGCGTTGCCGGCCGTCGGTTACTCGGTGGAGATGGCCTTCAGGACGTCCATGCGGCCCGCGCGCCACGCGGGCCAGAGGGCCGCCAGCACGCCGATGACCGCGGCGACCACCAGGTAGATCCCCAGGGTCCCGTACGGCACGGCGAGGACTCCGAGGCCCTTGTCCGCGAGAGCGTTCTGCAGCGCCGCGCCGAACGCCACCCCGATGCCCATGCCGAGCACCGCGCCGAAGACCGCGATCATGATCGACTCCAGCCGGACCATGCGGCGCAGCTGCCGCCGGGAGATCCCGATCGCACGCAGCAGCCCGATCTCCCGGGTCCGCTCGATGACCGACAGGGCCAGGGTGTTGACCACCCCGACCGCCGCGATGATGACGGACATCACCAGCAGAATCGTCAGGAACGTCACGAACCCGTCGACCTGCTTGCGGGCGTCGGCCTTCAGCGACGCCTGGTCGGACACCTTCAGGTTCGGGTAGTCCTTCAGCGACGACTCCAGCGCGCCCTTCGTCGCCGCCGACGGCGCCGAGGCGTCCACCACGACCGTGGTCACGGTCGGCTTCAGGGTGTGCCGCAGGTGCGCCTGCGGGGAGATGAGGCGGGGGCCGATCAGATCGCTCTTGGCGTACACGCCCGCCAGCCTGAGCCGTTCGGTGCGCCCGTCGGCGAACTGCACCGGGACCGCCGCCCCGACCTTCCACCCGCGGGCCTTCGCGGTGTCCTCGTCCACCATGATCCCGGCGTCGCCGATGCCGGTGCCGCCGGAGGTGACCTTCAGCCTGGCGGCCTTGGCGATCACCGCCGCGTCGCCGGACATGTACCACGCCTTCTTGTTCTCGATCTTGGCGTTGCCCTCGTAGGTGGGGGACGCGGAGGCCACCCCGGGCGTCGTCCGGATCCGCTGGGCGGCCTCGGCGGTGATGCCGCCCGCGCCCTGCACCTCGACGAGGTAGTCGGCGCCGAACTGCGCGTCGACCTGCTCGTCGACCGAGGCCCGCATCGTCGCGCCCAGCACGTTCACCGTGGTGATCAGCGCGAGGCCGATCATCAGCGCCGCGGCCGTCGCGGCGGTGCGGCGCGGGTTGCGCAGCGCGTTCTGCCGCGCGAGGCGCCCGGGCGGGCCCATCAGCCGCGCGAACGGCGCGCCGAGCACCTTCATCACCGGCACGCTGATCACCGGGGCGAGCATGGCGACGCCGATGAAGACCGCGAACGCGCCCACGCCCACCGGGACCACCGGGTTGCCGCCGCCGCCGGCGAGGCCGACGGCGATGAGCCCCGCGCCCACGAGGGTGAGCAGGGAGCCGAGCGCGATCCGGATCCGCAGGGACCGCTGGGGCAGCGCGACGTCGTCGCGCATCGCCGCCACCGGCGGGATCTTCGCGGCGCGGCGGGCCGGGAAGTAGGCCGACACGACCGTCACCACGATGCCCACCGCGTACGACGCGATCACCGGGGTCGCGGTGAAGGTCAGCCCGCCCTGCCCGGCGTCGCCCATCTGCGTCTGCAGCAGGGAGGCCAGGCCCGCGCCGGCCGCGAGGCCGAGGGTGGAGCCGACCACGCCGACCGCGACGGCCTCGCCGATCACCGCCCGCGTCACCTGGCCGCGGGCCGCGCCGATGGCGCGCAGCAGCGCCAGCTCGCGGGTCCGCTGCGCGACCAGCATCGAGAACGTGTTGAAGATGATGAACGACCCGACGAAGATCGAGATCAGCGCGAACACGAGCAGGAACGTGCGGAAGAAGTCCATCATCGCGGCGATGTCGCTCTTGGACTCCTCGCGGAGCTTCTCGCCGGTGACGGCCTCCAGGTTCTGCGGCAGCGCCTTGGCGACCCGGTCGCGCAGCTCGTTCTGGGACGGGCCGGTGGAGCCCATCTCGATGTCGCTGAAGTAGCCGGGCTTCAGCATCAGCCGCTGCGCGGTCGGGGTGTCGAACCCGGTGAGCGTCGCGCCCATCAGGTTCCCGGCGTCGACCAGCCCGACGATCCGCATGCGGGCGGGCGGCCCGGCGGTGAGGACCCGAACGGTGTCGCCGACCGCGAGCTTGCCCTTCTCCGCGGTCCTGGCGTCGATGACGACCTCGTCGGGCCCCTGCGGGGCGTGGCCCGACGCCAGGTCGTCGGTCCCGCCCGTCGACCAGTTCGTCCCGATCTGGGGCGGACCCTCCTGCGCGGTCCCGACGATCTTGCCGTCCTTGCCGACGACGGCCGCGTACCCGTTGACGTTGCCCTTGGGGTTCTTGACGCCGTCGATGCCCTGCAGGGTCTTCAGCACGGTCGCCGGGACCGGCTGCGCCGCCGCACCGTCGTCGTCGCCCTCGACGACCTTCTTGGCGCGCACGTCGACGGCCACGTTCGTGCCGATCCGGCTGAACAGGTCGTCGAACTGCTTGTTCATGCTGTCGGTGAAGATCAGCGTGCCGGCCACGAACGCGACGCCGAGGATCACCGCGACGGCCGTCAGCACCAGCCTGATCTTGTGCGCCGCGAGGTTGCGGAGCGTGACCTTGCCCATCATCGCGCCGACACCCCGGAACCGGCCGCGCCCGCGGGACGGGTGTTGTGGCCGCCGGCGTCGAAGCCCTTCATGCGCTCCAGCACCCGCTCGGCGGTCGGCTCGGTCATCGTGTCGACGATCTGCCCGTCGGACAGGAACAGCACCTGGTCGGCGTAGGCGGCCGCGGACGGGTCGTGGGTGACCATCACGATGGTCTGCCCCATCCGCCGCACGGAGTCGCGCAGGAAGCCGAGGACCTCGGCGCCCGCGCGCGAGTCCAGGTTCCCCGTCGGCTCGTCCGCGAAGATGATCTCCGGGCGGGACGCCAGGGCGCGGGCGCACGCCACCCGCTGCTGCTGGCCGCCCGACAACTCGGTGGGACGGTGCTTGAGCCGCGGCCGCAGCCCCACCGTGTCGACCACCGCGTCCAGCCACTCCTGGTCGGGCTTGCGGCCCGCGATGTCCATCGGCAGCGTGATGTTCTCCAGCGCGGTCAGGGTCGGCACCAGGTTGAACGCCTGGAAGATGAAGCCGATCTTGTCGCGGCGCAGCCGGGTGAGCTGCTTGTCCTTGAGCCGGGTCAGCTCGGTGTCGCCGATGTAGACCTGCCCGGAGTCCACCGAGTCCAGCCCCGCCATGCAGTGCATCAGGGTGGACTTGCCGGATCCGGAGGGGCCCATGATCGCGGTGAACCGGCCGCGGGGGATGCCGACGGTGACCCCGTCGAGCGCGACGACCTGGGCGTCGCCGCGCCCGTACACCTTCGCGATCTGCTGGGTTCGAGCGGCGAAGTCGCCCGCCCCGGGCGCGTGCTCCGCGCCGGCGGTCGATGGGGCGGTGTTCGTCACGTGTACTCCCGTGGGTGAGTGAGCAGGAATGCGTCCGGACCGCGCCGTGCCCCCGGCGATCCGACTCCCAAAACCCTAGAAGCCGAACAAACCGGTTTCCTGGACCCCAGGAACGGACTTGCCCGTCCACCCACGGCAGGAGAAGCCCCTCCACCGTCGTCCTACCGGAGTAGGCCTCCGCCGACGAAAGTCAGGGGCGCCTCAGGGGCCGACCCCGAAACCGGCCCTTCGGCCCGCGCGTCAGCTCTGGCCGGGCCTGCTCAGCCCCGTCTCGTACGCGTACACCACGGCCTGGACGCGGTCGCGCAGGCCCAGCTTGGCCAGGACGTTCCCGACGTGCGTCTTCACCGTCGTCTCGCTCACCACGAGCTCCGCCGCGATCTCGGCGTTGGACTGGCCGCGGGCCACGTGCGACAGCACCTCGCGCTCGCGCTCGGTCAGGGTGTCCAGCCCGGGCGGCGGTGCCGCGTCCCGGACGGCCGGCAGCCGGCTGGCGAACTTGTCCAGCAGGCGCCGCGTCACCGACGGCGCCACGATCGCGTCGCCCGCCGCCACGATGCGGATCGCCTGCACCAGGTCCTCGGGCGGGGAGTCCTTGAGCAGGAATCCGCTGGCGCCCGCCCGGACCGCCTCGATGACGTACTCGTCCAGGTCGAACGTCGTCAGGATCAGCACCCGGGGGTCGTGTGACGCCGCGCCCTCCCGGATGATCCGGCGGGTCGCCTCGATGCCGTCCACCCCCGGCATCCGGATGTCCATCAGCACCACGTCCGGCAGCAGCGAGCGGGTCAGCTCCACCGCCACCGCGCCGTCCCCGGCCTCCCCGACGACGGCGATGTCGGCCTCCGCCTCCAGGATGAGCCGGAACCCCGTCCGCAGCAGCGGCTGGTCGTCGACCAGCAGGACCCGCACCGTGGTCATCGGGCCGCCACCGCAGGCCGCCGTCCCGGACCGTTCATCGTCGCGCTCCTCGCCTCACCGGACCGCCGCGTCCGCGGCGCTCCTGCCCCAACCTACGGCCTCGCACGGCTCACGGCTCCAGCGGGAACCGGGCCCGCACGCCGAATCCGCCGCCGACCCTCGGCCCGATCTTCAACTCGCCACCGTACAGCGCGACCCGCTCGTACATCCCGACCAGACCGTGCCCGGGGTTGTCCCCGTGGTCGGCCATGAACGTCGCGGTCCCGCGCCCGTCGTCCTCGATCTCCACCGTCAGGTCGCTGTCGCCGTAGTACAGCCGCACCCAGGCCCGCGCCTGCGGCCCCGCGTGCTTGAGCGTGTTCGTCAGCGCCTCCTGGATCAGCCGGAAGGCGGCCACGTCCACGCCCGGGGACGGCGGACGCGCCTCGCCCTCCATCCACAGCTGCACGGACAGGCCCGTCTCCCGCACGTGCTCCAGCAGCTCGCCGAGGTCGCCGAGGCCCGGCTGCGGCGCCAGCTCCCGGCCCGCCCGCTCGGAGTCGCGGTCCGTGCGCAGGACGCCGACGATCCGCCGCATCTCGCTCAGCGCGGTCCGCCCGACCTCCTCGATCGTCGACATCGCCTCGCGCGCGCTGCCGGGGTCCCGGTCGATGATCCGCCGCGCGGCGCCGGCCTGCACGGTCATCACGCTCACGTGGTGCGCCACGACGTCGTGCAGCTCCCGCGCGATCCGGGACCGCTCCTCGACGCGCGCGGCCCGCGCGTCGGTTCCGCGCGCCCGCTCCAGCCGGGCCGCCCGGTCCTCCAGCTCGGCGAAGTACGCCCGGCGCAGCCGCAGGTTGCGGCCCAGCACCCACACGCCGATCACCAGCGCGCAGTCGGTGATCAGTACCTCCGGCGCCATCGAGATCGGCAGGACCAGCAGGTAGGCGAGGAAGTAGACGAACGCCGTCGCGCCGCCGAGCGCGCTCTGCGCCAGCCCCCGGTGCGCCGCCACGCTGTAGACGGCCACGAGGAACGCCACCACGTCCGGCACCGACGGCGGATAGTGGGCCACCGCCATCACCAGCTCGCCGCCGATGATGAACAGCAGCACCGGCATCGGATGGCGGCGGCGCCACGTCAGCGCCATCGTCACGACGGTGACCACCAGGCCGTCCCAGATGTCCGGCGACCGGAACTGATCGTAGCCGTGGCCGGCGGGCAGCTCCTCGAGGAAGAGCTGAGGCAGCCCCGCCGCCAGGAGGCCCAGCGCGAGCAACGCGTCGGCCGCCATCGGGCGCGCGTGCAGCCAGGCGCGGACGGCGTGGAGACCACGGATGCGGGGTGACACGACACTCACCCTAGGAGGCCGCAGCAGGTCCCGAGCCCTCCTGCACGCGGATCCGCGGTCCTCCCCAAGGATGACCCGGCCGCGCCGGGGGCGGCACTAGAGATCGTCGTGCTCCCGCGCCCCCGCACCGGCGCGCGCGTCCGCCCGCCGTGCCTCCTCCAGGTCTGCGGGGGAGGGGCGGTCGACCGGCGCCGCGGGCAGCGGCGGGGGAGTGCCGCCGAACTCCGGGCAGCGCTCCTTGTGGTCGCACCAGTCGCACAGCCGCCCCGTGCGCGCCCGCCACTCGCCGGTGTCCATCGCCCGGCGGATCGCCTGCCACAGCGCCTCCACCTTGCGCTGCGTGGCGCGCAGGTCGGCCTCGTCCGGCTCGTAGCGCAGGATCTCGCCGTTGCCCAGGTACATCAGCTGCAGCAGCCGCGGCACCCGGCCCCGCAGCCGCCACAGCACCAGCGCGTAGAACTTCATCTGGAACAGGGCCCGTGCCTCGAAATCGGCCCGCGGCGCCGTCCCGGTCTTGTAGTCCACGATCCGCACGTCGCCGCTGGGCGCCACGTCGACGCGGTCGATGTACCCGCGCAGCTTCAGCCCCGAGTCGAGGACCGTCTCCACGAACAGCTCGCGCTCGGCCGGCTCCAGCCGGCGCGGGTCCTCGAGGGAGAAGTACCGCTCCACCATCCGGCGCGCCTGCCCCAGCC
>NZ_JBEZJP010000453.1:0-6480 GCF_040653175.1 Actinomadura sp. NPDC048032 | reverse complement strand
GCGGCGCAGGCAGCCTACGCCGGGTGGCGCCGCGACGAGGCCGCGCGCCGCAAGGCGCTGCTCGCCGCGGCCGAGGTCATGTTCGCCAGGTCCGAGGAGATCGGCCGGATCCTCACGCTGGAGCAGGGCAAGCCCCTTGCCGACGCGACCATGGAGGTCGTCGGCGCGGGCGTGTGGCTGAAGTACTTCGCCGGCCTGGAGATGCCCCGCGAGGTCATCCAGGACGACGCCGGCGCGCGGGTGGAGGTCGTGCGCCGCCCGATGGGCGTGGTCGCCGCGATCACCCCGTGGAACTACCCCCTGCTCCTGGCCGTCTGGAAGCTCGCCCCGGCGCTGCTCGCGGGCAACACGATGGTCCTCAAGCCGTCCCCCTTCACGCCGCTGTCGAGCCTGAAGCTCGGCGAGGTGCTGCGCGACGTCCTGCCGCCCGGCGTGCTGAACGTCGTCACCGGCGGCGACGAGCTCGGCGCCTGGATGACCGGCCACGAGGTGCCCCGCAAGATCAGTTTCACCGGCAGCGTCGCGACCGGCAAGCGCGTCGCGGCCGCGGCGGCGCCCGACCTGAAGCGCGTCACGCTGGAGCTCGGCGGCAACGACCCGGCGATCCTGCTCGACGACGCCGACCCGGCCGCGGTCGCCGACCGGCTGTTCGGCGCCGCGTTCCAGAACAACGGCCAGGTCTGCTCGGCGATCAAGCGCGTGTACGTCCCGGAGGCCCTCTACGGGGACGTGGTGGACGCGCTCGCCGAGCGGGCGAAGGCCGCACGGGTCGGCAACGGGATGGACGAGGGCGTCCAGTACGGGCCGATCAACAACCGGCCGCAGTACGAGCGGGTCGGCGAGCTGGTCGCCGACGCGCTCGCGGGCGGCGCCCGCGCGGCGGCGGGCGGCGGGCCGATCGACGGGCCCGGCTACTTCTTCGAGCCGACGATCCTCGCCGACGTCTCCGACGGCGCCCGGATCGTGGACGAGGAGCAGTTCGGCCCCGCACTGCCGGTCATCAGGTACACCGACCTTGAGGACGCCGTCGCGCGCGCCAACGGCACCCACTTCGGGCTGTCCGGATCGGTGTGGGGAACCGACGCCGACCGGGCCGCCGAGGTCGCCGGGCGGCTGGAGTGCGGCACCGCGTGGGTCAACACCCACCTGGCCCTCGCCCCCCACCAGCCGTTCGGCGGCTTCAAGTGGAGCGGCGTCGGCGTGGAGAACGGCCCGTGGGGCCTGTACGGGTTCACCGAGCTCCAGGTGATCCACCGCTCGAAGGGCTGAGCGCCCCGGGCGGGGCCCGGCGGCCGGGCCCCGCCCGGCGTGGCACACTTTCCGGACGGGGAGCGTGGATCACCGCACCGACCCTGGAGGACCCGGATGCACACCTGGGACGTCATGCGGCAGGACGACCTCGGCAACGTCTTCCGCGTCGCGGCGCACGACTCCCGCATCTCCGCGCTGGCCCAGGCCATGGTCCTGGAGAGCGGCGTCCGGCACCGGCAGATGTACTGGGTGGACGGCCCGCCCGGCCCCGCCGTGCGCACCAACCGCGACCTGTACCTGGTGTTCCTCCATCTCGGGCAGGAGGCGAGGGCGGCCTCGTGGTCGCTGTCGGCGTTCCTGCGCTCGCTGTGGAAGGTCGGCGCCGTGCTCGCCGACCAGGCGCGGCTGGAGCCCGACGACGTGGCGGCGATGTTCGCGGCGGCGGCCGTCACGCCGCCCGCCTCCTTCGACCCCGCCTGGAGCGGCAAGGACCTGTCGCTGCCCGGAGACGAGCCGGAGGGGTACGCCGACTGGGAGCGCGTCCTGCTCTCCCAGATCGCCGATCTGGAGGACTTCCTGGCCGCTCCCCCGGGCCCGCAGGCCCGGTTCGGCGTGGAGGCCCCCCGCCCGCCGGGTTCCGGGGCCCGCGCCACCCCGGCCCGCTGGTACAACTTCGACCCGGCGACCTACCTCGAGTGCGCCGTGGCGGGCAGCCTCGGCGGATGGGACGCGGCCGACGGCGCCCGCGTGCCGCTGCCGGCCGGCCCCGGCGAGCCGCCGGCGCGCTCCTATGTCCGCGCGCTCACCACGATGAGCTGGAGCGATCTGGCCCGCATCGCGGTCTGCGGGCAGATGTACGAGTAGCCCGCCCTGTCGCCCCCGCGTGGTAGGACTGGCCTCATGAGCGAGCGGCCGGTCGAGTTCGGCGACCGGGGCGGCTGGTGCCTGGCGAGGGGCCGCCCCCACCCGGCGCTGCGCCCGTTCCTGCGCTCCTACGACGGCTACTGGGAGACGGAGTCCGTGCCGTCCCGGATGCGGACCCTGCCCACCCGCACCACCGTGGTGATCCTCAACCTGGGCCCGCCGCTCCACCTGGAGGTCCCCGACCCGGGGGTGCGCGACCGGGCGTACGGGTCGTTCGTCGCGGGGATGCACGACGGCCACGGCATGTACCTCAGCCCGGGCGGGCAGCGCGGCATCCAGCTCGACGTGACCCCGCTCGGCGCCTACACGCTGCTCGGCGTCCCGATGGCGCGACTCACCAACGCCGCCGCCGAGCTGCCCGACCTGCTGGGCCGGGAGGCGCGGACGCTGGTCGAGCGGCTCGCCGACGCGCGCACCTGGGGCGCGCGGTTCGCCGTCCTGGACGCCTTCCTGCTGCGCCGCCTCGACGCCGGTCCCGTCCCCGACCGGGAGGTGGCCCGGGCGTGGCGGCTGCTGGACGGGGACCCCTCCCTGCCGGTCGCCGACCTCGCCGACGTCGGCTGGAGCCGCAAGCACCTCACCCACCGGTTCCGGGAGCAGGCCGGGCTGCCGCCCAAGGTGATGGCGCGGGTGCTGCGCTTCCAGCGCGCCGTCGGGCTGCTCCGAGGCGGCGCCGGGCCCGCCGAGGCCGCGTTCGCGTGCGGCTACTACGACCAGGCCCATCTCAACCGCGACTTTCGCGCCCTGGCGGGCTGCACGCCCACCGAGCTGGTCGGCGGCCCGCCGGAGCCGCGGAGCGTCTCCGCGCCGGCCGGGGCCTCCGCCTGAGCCGGCCGGGGTCAGCTCTGGTGGACGCCGCCGCCCAGGTTCATCACGATGACGCCGAGCACGATGATGACGGCGCCGGCGATGGTCAGCGGTCTGACCGGCTCGTCGAACAGCACGACGCCGCCCGCGAACGCGCCGATCGTGCCGAGCGCGGACCAGATGGCGTAGACGGGCCCGACGTTCAGCGACGTCAGCGCCCTGGCCATGAGGACGAAGGAGATCAGGTACCCGGCCACCACGATCAGCGAGGGCCCCAGCCGGGTGAAGCCTTCGGAGGCGCGCATCGCCAGCGTCGCCGTGACCTCGAAGGCGATCGCGAGGCCGAGCAGGACGAAGGGCATCAGCGGGCCTCGCCGTGCTCGGCGGCGATCGCCTCGAAGACCTTCATGTCCGCCGCGAACGGCGAGCCGGGGCGGGGCCAGTGCAGCGCGATCTCGGTGATGCCGAGTTCGGCGTAGCGGCCGGCCAGGTCGGCGAACGCGCCGGTCGACTCCAGCCAGGGCTCGTCGTTGAAGCCGGTCAGCAGGACGAGGTCGTCGAGGCGGCGGCCCTCGGCGTCGCACGCGGCGCGCAGGGCCTCCAGCCGGGAGCGGACGATGCCGTACGGCTCGTCCCCCTCGCCGTGGGCGCTGGTCACCCAGCCCGTGCCGTACCGGGCGGCGAGCCGCATCCCGCGCGGCCCGTCCCCCGCGATGACGAACGGCACGCGGGGGCGCTGGACGCAGCCGGGCTCCTGCACGACCTCGCGCGCGGTGTAGTACTCCCCGGCGAACGAGGTCTCGGGGCCGGTCAGCAGGCGGTCCAGCAGTTCCACCCACTCGGCGAAGCGGGAGGCGCGCTCGCCCGGACTCCAGTCGTCGCCGAGGATCCCGGCGTCGGACGCGCGGCGCGTGCCGCCCGCCCCGACGCCGACGGTCAGGCGCCCGCCGCTCACGTGGTCGATCGTCTTGATCGCGTGCGCGGTCGGCACGGGATGCCGGAAGTTCGGCGAGGTCACCAGCGTGCCGATCCGGACGCGGGAGGTGACCGCCGCGGCGGCGGCGAGGGTGGTGTAGGCGTCGTACCAGGGCGTCGTGCCGCGCCAGGCGATGTGGTCGTACACCCAGGCGTGCCGGAACCCGAGGTCCTCGGCACGCCGCCACGGCTCCCCGGCCTCCGGCCAGGACAGCATGGGCCACATCACGGCGCCGATCCTCGGTGCGGTCACCGGCTCCTCCGTTCTCTCCGGCGCCCCCCCGCGGAACGCCAACACCAATAGATACATGCCATCGCCGCGGTTCACGCACCGGACCGCGCAAGCCACCGGTGCAGGGCCCACCACCAGTTCGCGGTCCGGGAGACCGCCGCGCCCGCGCCGGGGTCGAGCAGGGGCCGCCCGGCCAGCTCCTGGAAGCGGCGGATCCGGTACTTCACGGTGTTCCCGTGGACGTGCAGCGCCGCGGCCGTCGGCTCGATCCGGCCGCCGTGGTCGAGGTAGGCCAGCGCGGTCTCGGCCAGTTCCCGGTGGAACGGCTCGGCGGGGTCGAGGCCCGGCAGCAGCGCGCCGGCGAGCAGGCCGCCGAGTTCCGGCTCGGCCTCGGTGGCGGTGAGCAGCGCGAGGTCGGCCAGCTCCCGCATCCCGGTGAGCCCGGCGGCGGCGCCCGCCCGCAGCGCCCGCCGTCCGAGCGCGTACATCGGCGCGACCTCGCCGGGACGGGCGGGAGGGGCGGCCACCAGCAGCGGGCCGGAAGGCCCAGCGACCGGGTCCCGCGGTCCGGGCAGCCGGGCGACGAGGGCCGCGAGCCGCCCGTCGACGAGCCCGCACAGGCTCGGCCCGGCGGCGGTGAGCGCCGCCTCCAGCCGTCCCGCCACCGCGGGGTCGCTGACGTCGGAGACCACGCAGTGGTAGGCGGCGCGGGCGTCGAGCGGGGCGAGCACGGGGACGGACTCGCCGTGCAGCAGCTGCCGGAGCATCTGGAGGCGCCCCTCGCGGACGGTCCGCGCCATCTCCAGCTCGGCGACCCGGTGCGCGTGGACCATCCGCTGCACCAGCGCGGTGGTGATCTCGTCGATGCGGGTCACGCCGTCCAGCAGCGCCGCGTCCGGGACGCCCCTGCGGCGGCCGTCGGCGACGAGGGCCCGGACGAGGTGGGCGCGGCCCGCCTGGAAGCCGTCCAGGAACGCCGCGACGGGCACGCCCTGCCGGGCCCGGTCCGAGCCGAGCCGCTCCGCCGCCGCGAGCGCCTCCTCGCTCGGCTCGCCGTCCTCCAGCGCGGTGAGCACGCCGTGCACCAGGGCGCGGGTGTGCCGCCTGGTCTCCTCCTCCGGCAGCGCCGCCACCAGCTCCGACCGGCCGCGGGCGGCGCGGACCGTCGCCTCCAGCAGCACCGGATCGTCGGTGTGCTCGATCAGCAACCGCAGGAACCGGTCGCCTGCGCTGGGCTCCATCCCTCCATTGTGCGGCCCGGTTGTCCGTTCCGGACAACCGGGCGTGCGGGCGTTGGGCGTCGCCGGTCTAGCCGGGAGGGCCGGCCATGGTGTTCGGTGGTCGGGAGACGAGCCAAGGAGTGCGCGATGTCCGACGAGGAAGAGTTCCTGGAGAAGCTGCCGACCGACCTGATCTTCCGGCTGCCGCCCACCTTCGACGACGTCGCGGACGAGCGCCGGCACCGCAAGGAGAGGCTCGCCGCCGCGCTGCGCGTCTTCGGCAAGTTCGGCTTCGAGGAGGGCGTGGCCGGGCACATCACCGCCCGCGACCCCGAGCGCACCGACCATTTCTGGGTGAACCCGTTCGGCATGTCGTTCAAGCACATCCGGGTCAGCGACCTGATCCTGGTGAACCACGAGGGCAAGGTCGTCGAGGGGCGCTACCCGGTCAACGAGGCGGCGTTCGCGATCCACTCGCAGGTGCACCAGGCGCGCCCGGACGTGGTGGCGGCCGCGCACAGCCACTCCACCCACGGGCGGGCGATCTCCGCTCTCGGGCAGAAGCTGGAGCCCATCACGCAGGACGTGTGCGCGTTCTACCAGGACCACGGCCTGTTCGACGACTACACCGGCGTCGTCACCGACCTGGAGGAGGGCAAGCGCATCGCCGCCGCCCTCGGCGGCCACAAGGCCGTCATCCTGCGCAACCACGGCCTGCTCACCGTCGGCGACACCGTGGACGCCGCCGCGTGGTGGTTCATCACGATGGAGCGCTCCTGCCAGGTGCAGCTGCTGGCCAAGGCGGCGGGGCAGGTCGTCCCGATCGAGCACGACAACGCCGTCCTGACCCACGAGCAGATCGGCAACGACCTGGTCGGCTGGATCAACTACCAGCCCCTCTACGACCAGATCACCCGCGAGCAGCCCGACCTGTTCGAGTAGGGGGCCCCTCCCCCGGCCCCGGCCCCGGGGCCCGCGCGGGCCGCGGCGGCCGGGGGGGCGCGGGCCCCCGCCGCGCCCCCGCGGGGGGGGGGGGGGGGCGGGCGGGGGCGGGGGGGGGCCGCGCGGCCC
>NZ_JBEZJP010000452.1:0-6491 GCF_040653175.1 Actinomadura sp. NPDC048032 | reverse complement strand
GGAGACGGCGGCGGAGGCGACGCGGTCGGCCTGGTTCGCGACGGCCACGTCCAGCATGTTGCGCATCAGGCGGCCGTTGCCGAAGGACGGGCCGCGGGGCGCGCGGCGCAGCATCGAGCGCAGGACGTCCTCGGTGCCGGAGGCCAGCTCGAAGCCGTCGGCGGCGGCGAGCCGGCCGAACACGGTGATCAGCTCGTCGTCGCTGTAGTCGGGGAAGTGGATCTGCTTGGGGAACCGGGAGTCCAGGCCGGGGTTGGCGGCGAGGAACTCGGCCATCTCCTGCTCGTAGCCGGCCACGACCACGACGAGGTCGTCGCGGTGGTCCTCCATCAGCTTGACCAGCTCGGCGATCGCCTCGTGCCCGTAGTCGCCCTTCAGCGGCGACTGCGTCAGCGTGTACGCCTCGTCGATGAACAGGACGCCGCCGACCGCGCGCTCCACCAGGCGGCGCGTGCGGGGCGCGGTCTGCCCGATGTACTCGCCGACGAGGTGGGCGCGGGACGCCTCCACCAGGTGCCCGGACGACAGGACGCCGAGCCGCTTGTAGATGCGGCCGAGCAGACGGGCCACCATCGTCTTGCCGGTGCCCGGGTTGCCGGTGAACACCATGTGCCGGGTCGGCGGCGTGATCCGCAGGCCCGACTCGCTGCGCAGCCGCGCCGCGTGCGTCCCCGCCACGAGCAGGGCGATCTCGTGCTTGACGCTCTCCAGGCCGGTGAGCTCGCGCAGCTCGGCCAGCGGGTCGCCGGCGGCCTGCGCGGTGTCGAGCGCGGCCGGGAGGTCCTGCTTGCGGACGACCGGCGCGGCGCCCGCCGCGGCGGCGCCGAGCCGGGCCCGCGCGGCGGCGACGACCTGGTCGGCGAGATGCGGCGCGAGGCGCGCGTTGCGCAGCGTCTGCGTCGGCGTGGTCGCGGCCAGCAGCGCGCCCGCCGCCTCGATCGCCGGGCGGGTGCCGCGGGCGCCGCGGGCCTCCAGCGCGCGGCGGAACAGCTCGGCGTGGCCCGCCGCCGTGAACGGCCGGGTGCGGGCGATCCGGAAACGCTGCGGCAGGACGGGATTGATCTCGCGGATCCGCTCCTCGCCGCCGGCGTCGCACAGCGCCACCAGGTTCAGGTCGGGGTGGACGGCGAGGAGCCGGTGCAGCTCGGCGGCAAGGGCCTCGCCGTTGCCGGGGTCGGCGACGATCCCGTCCAGGCCCTCGATGATCAGCAGCCGGTCGCCGGCGCAGTCGCGGGCGTCGGCGTGCAGCTTGGCGACGGCGTCCGACAGGCGCTGCCCGGAGAACAGGTTGTCGGTGACCCAGTGCGGGTCGCGGCCGAGCGCCAGCGCCCTGCCGAGATCCTGCGCGGCGTCGCGCTTGCCGGTGCCGTCCGGCCCGCTGATCAGCAGCCGGACCGGCGCGTTGCCGCGGGTGAGCTCGGCCAGCGCCGCGGTCACCTCCGGCTGCCCGACCAGCGACGTGGCGATCTCCGCCCGGCCGCCCGCGGCCGTCCCGGACGCGGCGTCGGAGGCGGGCACGCTGCGCAGCGTCTCGGTGAGCGGGTTCACGACGCGGCGGCGCGGCGCGTACAGGCGGCGCAGGTCGGTCTGGAACTGGCCGACCGGGATCCACTCCGCCTTCGGGAACCACGGGTCGCCCGGCAGGCCCTGCACGATCGCGACGAAGCGCATCGCCATGTCGAGCCAGCCGCGGCACGCGTCGGCGGCGCCCGCGACGAGCGCCCGGACGAGCCACGCCCGCGTCCGCTCCTGCCACGCGCCCGCCTTGAACCCGCGGCGCTCCGCGGTGAACCGCTGGAGCAGCTCGCCGTACCGGTCCTCGCCGAGCGCGACCGCGAGTTCGGCCGGGACCTGCTCCATGCTGCCCTGGAGCAGCAGGTGGACCAGGTGGACCTCGACGGTCTCCTCGCGCGGCGCCGCCTCCATGAGGTGCTCGTAGGCGGCGAGCAGGCCCGCGCACACCCACTCCAGGTAGCCGACCGGGCCGAGCAGCTCGGGCACGGCCGCCACGATGTCGTCGCCGGCGTGCGCGTGCCAGTGCTCGCGCAGTTCCGTCTTCGGCAGGTTCACGTCGCAGACCGGCGGGTCGTCGTAGAGGCGCACCAGCGCCTTGCGCCGCTCCTCCAGCGGCTCGATGCCCTCCAGCACCGACAGGCAGTCGCGGGCCAGCTCGATCGCCAGCGCCCGGTCGGGCGCCTCGATGAGCCAGTCCACCGGGGGCCGCCACCGCCCGCCCGGCGCGTCCCAGCGCGTCATGCGGGTGCTGAGCGGGCCGGGGTTGACCAGGTGCCGGTGCAGCAGGCGCTCGGGGAGCTGCGACCACGAGCCCGCCTTGATCGCGCCGCCGCCCGGCAGGAACGCCAGCATGCCGAAGATCTCCGCGGTGACGAGCGACGCGGGCAGCGTCAGCAGCTTGTGCTCGTCGGTGGTCAGCTCCACGGCCCGCGGGTCGGCCGCCAGCCCGTCGATCCGCGCCGAGATCTCCTCGAACAGCCCGTCCGGGACGCGCCACGGGCCGTGCGAGTAGACGTCGAGCACCGGCTCGTCGGTGAGCAGTAGCTCCAGATGCTCCGGCAGCCGCAACGAATACTCCCCAAGAACGTCCAAAACAGGGGTACAGCTTATGTTTTCCAAGCGAGTGCTGTGGTGCCCGCGTCGCACCGGATCAGAGGGTCGCGCCGCACAGGAGCGCCGCCCCCCGCGCTCAGGCGCGGCGGAGCGACTCCACGGCGATCCGGGCAGCGGAGCCGATGACCGCGTCGGCCTCCGGGAGGACGGCGACGGGCAGCGTCGACCTGGTGAAGACCGCCACCGCGTAGCGGCCCCCGTCGGGGTACTCGACGGCGCCCACCTCGTTGCGCAGGGTCGGCAGGGTGCCGGTCTTGCCGCTGACGACGACGTCGTCGTAGGGGAACCCGGACGAGAGGCGGTGCGGCCAGACCTGGAGGCCGAACAGGCGGCGCATCGCCGCCGACTCGGCGGGCGGGGCGGCCTCGTCCCGCCAGATCATCGACAGCAGCCGGGTCATGTCGCGGGGCGTGCTGCGGCTCGTGCGGAGCGGGTCGAGGGCGCGCAGCCGGTCCTTCAGGCCCGGCTCGTCGAGCCGCGCCCAGACCTCGGCGACGCTGCCCGCCCCGGCGTCGGCGAGCAGGGTCTCGTGCAGGTCGCGGCCGTTGCCCTCGATGACGGTGTCGCGGAGCCCCAGGTCGGCGGCCGTCGCGTTGACCGCGTCCAGGCCGACCCGGTCCATGACGACGTCGGCGGCGGCGTTGTCGCTGACGGTGATCATCAGGCAGGTCAGGTCGCCAGCGACATGCGGACCTCGTCCAGCAGCGCCGACACCCCGGTCGGTCCGGCGGTGCGGTCGTCCGGGCGCAGCGTGACCTGCTCGGTCGGGTCCAGCACGCCCGCGGCGGCCTGCCGGTGGAACGCGACGAGCAGCGGCACCTTGAACACCGACGCGAGCACCACCGGCTCGTCCGCGCCGACCGAGACGTCCCGCCCGGTGTCGATGTCCACGACGTGCAGGACCCCGGTCACGCCCGCCGACCGGAACGCCGCGTTGATCCGCTCGGCCGCGCTCGCCCTCCTGACGGGCGCCTCGCTCATGCCAGGAACCCGGAGGACGGGCGCGGGACGACCCGGCGGGCGGGGGCGCGGTCGAGCGGGGTCATGCCGGCCTCGCCGCGCAGCACCGCGGTCGCGACGGCGGTGAAGTCGGCGATGGCGCGCGCGTGCTCGGGATCGCGGGCCCGCCGCCAGGCGCACGACGTCCGCCAGGCGAGCGGCTCGCCCGCCAGCGGCCGCCACACCGCCCCGGCGGTGTCGTCGGTACGGGGGACGAGGGCCACGGCCGTCCCGGCGAGGACGAGCCCGAGCGCGAAGCCCGGATGCCGCGCCTCGTGGACCGCCGCGGGCGCGTACCCGTGCCGGCGGCAGCCCGCCAGCACCTCGTCGTGGGCGCCGGGCGCCTCCTCGCGCGGCGGCACGACGACGTCGCGGGTCCCGAGGTCGGCCAGGTGCACCTCCGGGGGCGCGTCCGGGCGCGCGGCGGCGTCGCCGGCGGGCAGCAGCACGCCGAGCGGCTGTGCCAGCATCGGGCCGAGCTCCAGCCCGCGGGCGTCGCACGGGTGCCGCACCACCCCGGCGTCCAGCGCGCCCTCGGCGAGCGCGCGGATCTGCTGGTCGGTGCCCGTCTCGCGCAGGTCGAGCCGCAGGTCCGGGCGGCGCTCCCGGAACGCGGCGATCAGCGCGGCGACCACCCGGCCGCCGAGGTCGCTCGGCAGGCCCGCGCGCACCGTCCCGACCTCGCCCAGCCGGGCGCGCTCGGCGACGGAGTAGATGCGGTCCACGCGGGTGAGGATGTCACGTGCCTCCTCCAGCAGCAGCCCGCCGGGTGAGCCGCACCCGCCGGCTGGACCGGTCGAACAACCGCACGCCGAGCTCCTTCTCCAGCCGCTGGATTCGCTGGCTCAGCGGCGGCTGCGCCATGCCGAGACGCTCGGCCGCGCGGCCGAAGTGCAGTTCTTCGGCGACGACGACGAAGCACCGCAGATGCCCGACGAGGTTCACGAGCAGGGATAATACCAAAACGGATATTCATCTGGACCGATATCAATCTTGGACTTTTCGGGCGTCGCCTGGTGTCCTGGTGCCCCCATCGGTCATCCGCGCTCTCGGCGGATCGCCCGGCCGGTGGGCCGGACAGGGGGAGAAGGAGTTCGACGATGCGCCGATCCCGTGTGCTCGCCGTCGCCGCGGTCGTGGCGGCGGTCGTGATCGTGGGGGCGGGGGCGGTGTGGTTCCTGCGCGACGGTGACGATCCGAGGGACGCCGCGGAGCGCTACCTCGCGGCCTGGAGCGGCGGCGACCCCGCCGCGATGAAGGCCCTCACCGACGCCCCGCCCGCCGACTTCGAGACGCGCTTCACGCGGATGCGGGACGACCTCGGCGCCGTCAGGCAGCGCTACACCGTCGCGTCCGTGGGGCGTCCCAAGGACGGCAGGGTCGGCGGGGCCTACAGCGCCGAGGTGACGCTGGCGGGCGACCGGGTGTGGAAGTACGACGGATCGCTTCCGATGGTGAAGAAGGACGGCGACTGGCTCGTCCGCTGGTCGCCGCAGGTCATGTACCCGGAGCTCAAGGAAGGGCAGCGGCTGCGCGCCGCGCGCGCCTGGCCGGACCGCGCCGCCGTCCTCGCGGCGGACGGCAGCGACCTCTCGTCCTCGCCGTCCGGGTCCGCCCGGCAGCTCGCCGGGCAGGTGGGCCCCGTCTCCGCCGAGGCGGCGGGCAAGCTCGGCGCCCCGTACCGCAAGGGTGACCCGGCGGGCGCGGACGGCCTGCAGCAGCAGTACGAGCGGCGCCTCTCCGGCACGCCCGCGCTCGCCGTGCAGATCACGGACGCCGGGGGCGTCCCGGTGAAGACGCTGCAGCGCTTCGGCGGCGCGGCGGGCAAGCCGGTGAGGACGACCATCGACCCGAAGGCGCAGGCCGCGGCCGGGCAGGCGGTCGCGGGGGCGGCCGAGCCGGCGTCCATGGTGGCGCTGCGCCCGTCCACCGGCGAGATCCTCGCCGTGGCGAACCAGCCCGGCGGCTACAACCGTGCGCTGATGGGCCGGTACCCGCCCGGCTCGACGTTCAAGGTCGTCACGGCCGCCGCGCTCGTCGCCGGCGGCATGTCCCCGACGACGGCCGTCGCCTGCCCGGCCACCACCGCGGTCGGCGGCCGGTCGTTCCACAACTACAAGCACGAGGACTTCGGGACGGTCCCGCTCCGCGAGGCGTTCGCGCACTCCTGCAACACCACGTTCGCGCGCCTCGCGGTCGACAAGCTCGGGGAGAAGCGGCTGGCCCAGGTCGCCGCCCAGTTCGGGTTCAACGCCCCGATCATCGCGGGGCTGCCCGCCGTCCGCGCCGCGTTCCCCGCCAACAAGGACGACACCGCCTTCGCCGCCGCGTCCTTCGGGCAGGGCGAGGTGCTGACCAGCCCGCTCAACATGGCGAGCGTCGCCGCCGCCGCGGCCGACGGCACCTGGCGCTCGCCCCGCCTGGTCGATCCGTCCCTCGCCGCGCAGGCCGCCGACGCCGGAGGCCGCAAGCCCGAGGCGCCGAAGCGGCTGGAGCCCGCCGTCGAGAAGGCCCTGCACGCCCTCATGCCGGCCGTCGTCAGCGAGGGCACCGCCTCCGGCGTCGGCTTCCCGTCCGGCACGGCGGGCAAGACCGGCACCGCGGAGTTCGGCGGGGGCGACAACCCGCCGACCCATGCCTGGTTCATCGGCTACCGCGAGGACGTCGCCTTCGCGGTGATCGTCGAGGGCGGCGGGACCGGCGCCGAGGCCGCGGCCCCCATCGCGGCGAAGTTCCTCAGGGCGCTCTGAGCGTCCCCGCCCGGCGCGCGTCGCCCCTGGCACCAGCACGCTCATGCCGATCGCGAAGCCGGAGGTGAGAGTGACCAACCGCAGTGCCCTGCCGGCGGAAGGCAGGGTCACGCG
>NZ_JBEZJP010000451.1:0-6497 GCF_040653175.1 Actinomadura sp. NPDC048032 | reverse complement strand
CGCGCTCATCCCCACCTGCACGCCGCCCGTCATACACCGAGCGGGGGTCTGCCGGGCCGGCCCGCCAGCCCCTGGGGGGGGGGGCGGCCGGTTCTACTTCTGCCGCCACCCGGTCGTCCGCCGCCCGCCTTCGATGAGTTCCGAGAAGGCAGGCTGCCGGTGCGGCAGGAGTCTGCCGGTCAACCATGCGGGCCTTCGCGGCTCGTCTTGTTGTTTACATTAATTGTTTACATCTGTTGAAAATGAAACGGGGTTCCTATCATGTCCGACCCGGACAGCAACTTCGAAATCAAGGGCGGCGTCGTCCAGCCCGAGACGGACACCGCCTACAACCTCGTCGTGGACGAGAACGGCAAGGTCGTCATGGTGCCCGCCAACTGATCACCGCGGCCCTGAGGGCCCGGTTTTCTGATGATCAGGCCGTCCTCGTCCCGGGTTTCCGGGGCGAGGGCGGTTCTCTTGTCTCCGCGCGGCGGCGGCCCGGGTCAGTCGCGGAGGCGGACGCGGCAGGCCAGGTGCAGGGCGAACGCGGTGTCGGGGTCGGACAGGTCGGCGCCGAGCCTCTCGACGATCTTCCTGATCCGGTAGTTGACGGCGTTGGGGTGCAGCGCCAGCCGGGACGCGGCGGCCTTCAGCGAGCCGCGCGCGTCGAGGTAGGCGCCCAGCGTCGCGATGGCCTCGGCCGACCGCCCGGGGCCGAGCGCGTCGAGCGGGCGCAGCAGGTCGTCGACCACCCGGCGGCTGAGCGGCGAGGCGGCGATCTGGGCGAGCACCCGGTTGATGCCCGCGGCGTCGAAGGCGTGGACGAGTTCGCCGGAGCGGACGGCGATGGCCGCCGCGGCGCGGGCCTCCGTGGCCGACTGGCGCAGGCCCTCCACCCCCCGCTGCGGCGTCCCGATCCCGAAGCGCAGCACCGTGCCGGGATGCTCCTCGGCCACGGCCGCGCGCACGGCGTCGATCAGCCGCAGGGCGCGCGGCGGTCGGATCTCGGCCCGGGCGGTGCCGACCAGCACGATGTCGGCGGCGAGGCGGGCGAGATTCCACGACTCGCCGGACGGCAGCTGGGCCTGGTGGGTGCGCAGGGTGAGGGTGTCGAACAGCCGCCGCCGTTCCGCGAGCTCGGCGGGGTCGGGGCCCGACGGCCGGTCCGGGGTCATCCAGATGACGGTGTGCAGGTCGTCCACGGCGAGGCCGAGCAGGCGGGCCCGGTCGGCCAGCGCCCCCGCCTGGGCACGCTCGCTGACGATCAGCTCGGTGAGGATGTCGGACCGGGTCTGGCCGGGCGCGGTCGCCCGCTCCAGCGCGTGCTGCCGCAGCCGGCCGATCGCGGCGGCCACGGCGGGCAGCACCAGCCGCACGGCGTCGTCGGGCGGTCCCGTCACGCCGCCCTGACGGCGGCCCGCCACCCAGATCGGCTCGGTGCCGGCCGGTCCCCCCGTCCCGTCGGTGGTCACCAGGGTCCGGCCGAGCACCGCCCCGACGCGTTCGAGCAGCGCGGCGACGCGGTCGCCCTCGGCGCTCCCGGTGGGCTCGCCGGCCTCGCGGACGATGCGCAGCGCCGCCTGCGCACGGGCGAGCGAGTCGGCGGCGTCGCCCCGGATGACCTGGCCGAGGTAGAGCACGACCTCGGCGACGTCGCAGTCCTCCTCGGCCGACAGCACGGCCAGCCGGGCCCGGTCGGCCAGCCGGGCCGCGGTGATCGGCAGCGTTCCGCAGCCGATGAGGACCAGCGCGGGCACGCCGCGCTCGGCGGCGGTCCGGACGGCGATGTCGAGCTCGTATCCGGCGGCCCGCGCGGCCGACCGTCCCGTCACGACGACCAGCGCCCCCTCCGGGGCCCGCTGGAGCCGCGCCAGGGCCTCGACCGCGGTCACGGAGGTGAGCGGCACGGCGTCGGCCGGGCCGGCGAGCAGGGTGAGGGGGATCCGGGAACCGGTCCCGACCAGGTCCGAGACGAAGGACACGCTCGCATTGTGCCATCGGCACAAACCCTCGCGGAACCTTGTGCCCTCCACCCTTCCGCCAGGTCAGAAGGTGGGACCATTCTTCCAGCATGCAGATGACACCTTCGAGGACCGGTCGCGTGACGCTCGACGACGTTCCGGCGCTCGCCCGCGGCTGCGCGATCCTGGGCACCGGGGGCGGCGGGGACGTCGAGACGGGCACGCTGACCGCGGTCCGGGCGATCGACGAGTACGGCGAGGTGCCGCTGATCCCGCTGTCGGAGGTGCCCGACGACAGCCTCGTCCTTCCGCTGTCGGGGATCGGAGCGCCCACCGTCGCCCACGAGATGCTGATGAGCGGCGAAGAGCCGCTGCTGATCCGGGACGAGGTCGAGCGGATCCTCGGCCGCCCGGTGGCCGCGGTGATGGCCTGCGAGATCGGCGGCTCCAACGGCGTCGGGCCGGTCGGCTGGGCGGCGCGGCTCGGTCTGCCGCTCGTCGACGCCGACGGGATGGGACGGGCGTTCCCCGAGGTCCAGATGGTCTCGATGTACGTGGCGGGACGGCCGGTGAACCTCGTCGTCCTGGCCGACGTGCAGGGCAACGTCACCACGGTGCGCCCGATCGACGGGCTGTGGTCCGAGCGCATCTCCCGCGCGGTCTGCGTCGCCAGCGGCGCGTCGGCGCTGATGGCCGACTACGTGCTGACCGGCGCGCAGGCGCGGGGCGCGGTCATCGAGGGGACGGTGAGCAAGGCCCTGGCGATCGGCCACGCGATGAAGGACGGCGCCGACCCGCTCGGCGCCCTGTGCGCGACGCTGGACGCCAGCGTGCTGATCACCGGAAAGGTGATCGACGTCGAGCGGCGGACCGGCGGCGGGTTCGTGCGCGGCAGCCTGGTCGTCGACGGCACCGGCGAGGACCGCGGCCGGCTGCTCCGCGTGGAGATCCAGAACGAGAACCTGATCGCACTGGAGGACGGCCGGCCGCGCGCCTGCGTCCCCGACCTGATCACCGTGGTGGACGCGCAGACCGCCGGCGCCATCTCCACCGAGTCGCTGCGCTACGGACAGCGGGTGGCGGTGCTGTCCTGGCCCTGCGACCCGATCTGGCGGACCGAGCGCGGTCTGGCCACGGCCGGTCCGCGGGCGTTCGGCTACGACATCGACTACACGCCCGTGGAGGAGCTCAACCATGGCTGACCGTACGCCCGGCGGCACCGTCGCCCGCGACCTGCGCATCGGTGTCGACGTCGGCGGCACCAACACCGACGCGGTCGTCCTCAGCGCCAAGGGCGAGGTCCTCGCCAGGACGAAGCAGGCGACCAGCGCCGACGTCACCTCGGGCCTGCACGCGGCGCTGACCGCGGTGCTGGACCAGCTCGGCGACGACGTCCGGCGGGTGGGCCGGGTCATGCTCGGCACCACGCACGCCACCAACGCGATCCTGGAGCGGCGCGGGCTCGGCAAGGTGGCCGCGATCCGGCTCGGCGGGCCGGCGACCACCTCGGTCCCCCCGGCGCAGTCCTGGCCGGCCGACCTGTCGGCGGCGATCACCGCGCGCACCGCCGTGCTCCCCGGCGGCCACTACGTCGACGGCCGGCCGATCTCCAAGCTCGACCCCGGCGCGCTGCGCGCCGTGCTCGCCGACGTCGCCGGGGAGGCCGACGCGATCGCGCTGACGAGCGTGTTCAGCCCCGCCTTCTCCGACCAGGAGCTGGAGGCGGCGGAGATCGCCCGGGACGAGCTCGGCGACGCGGTGCCCATCTCGATGAGCCACGAGATCGGCACGCTCGGGCTGCTGGAGCGCGAGAACGCCACGATCCTCAACGCCGCCCTCTACCGGGTCATCAGCGCAGTCTGGGACGGGCTCCAGCACACGCTGGCCGAGCGCGGCCTGGACGTCACCACCTACTTCGCGCAGAACGACGGCACGCTGATGGCCATCGACTACGCCGTCCGGTACCCGGTGCTGACGATCGGATCGGGCCCGGCCAACTCCATCCGGGGCGCCGCGTTCCTGTCCGGCCTCACCGACGCGATCATCGCGGACGTGGGCGGCACGTCGACCGACTTCGGCGTGCTGTACGCCGGCTTCCCCCGGGAGTCGTCCGCGGGCGTCGAGATCGGCGGGGTGCGGACCAACTTCCGGATGCCCGACATCCTCGCGCTCGCGCTCGGCGGCGGCACCGTCATCGGGCCGGACGGGTCGGTCGGGCCGCAGTCGGTCGGCTACCGGATCACCGAGAAGGCGCTGACCTTCGGCGGCGACACCCCCACCATGACCGACGCGGGCGCGCTGGCCGGCCGGGGCGCGCCGGCCGGCTCGCCGATCCCCGAGCGGCTGCGCGGCGCGCTCGGCTCGGCGGTGGAGACCGCCGACCGGATGCTGGCCGACGCCGTCGACCGGATGACCCTCGGCAAGACCGACCAGCCGCTGGTCGCGGTGGGCGGCGGATCGTTCCTGATCCCCGACACCCTGGCCGGCGTCGCCGAGGTGATCCGTCCCGCGCACGGGGACATCGCCAACGCCGTCGGCGCGGCGATCGCCATGGTCAGCGGGACCATCGAGACCATCATCCCGGCCGGCGAGGGCCGCAGGGAGGCCATCGCCGAGGCGTCCGACGTCGCCGGACGCCGGGCCGTGCAGGCCGGAGCCGATCCGGCCGGAGTGGAGGTCGTGGAGATCACCGAAGTACCGATGAGTTATCTGCCCGAACCCGCGCTGCGGCTGCGGGTGAAGGCCGCCGGCCCGCTCGGCAACCTCTAGCCCGGCCCCCACTCCCCCTGTCCGGTCCCCCTGCAAGGAGATCCCGTCATGACCTGGCGCATAAGATCACTGGCGCTCGCGGCGGCTGTCGCCGTGGCCGTCACCGGCTGCTCGGGCGGAGCCGTCCGCAAGACGGCCTCCACGTCCAGCACGTTCGTCTACTCGTTCAACCTCAACGTCGTCACCGACTGGGATCCCGCGACCTCGTACTCCAACGAGATCATCGCGATGCAGAACGTCTACGAGTCGCTGACGCGGTACAACACCAAGGCCAAGAAGGTCGAGCCGCGGCTGGCGACCAAGTGGGCCTCGTCCGACGGCGGCAAGAAGTGGACGTTCACCCTGCGGGAGGGCGTGAAGTTCCACACCGGCACCGCGCTGACCTCCAGCGTCGCCAAGGCCGCGATCGAGCGGACGATGAAGATGAAGGGCGGCGCGGCCTACATCTGGGAACCGGTGAAGAAGATCGAGACGCCGGACCCGCAGACGCTGGTGTTCGAGCTGAAGTACGCGGCGCCGCTCGACCTGGTCTCCTCCTCCGGCTACGCCTCCTACATCTACGACACGAAGGCTCCCGGCGGCGGCGACCTGAAGGACTACGTCGCGAAGGGCCACGACACGGGCAGCGGCCCGTACACCGTCGCCTCCTGGAACAAGGGGCAGGAGGCCGAGGTCCGGCTGGGCCAGTTCAAGGACTACTGGGGCGGCTGGAAGGGCTCGCACTACACCAGCGTCGAGTTCCGCAACACCCCGCAGGTCACCACCGCGTGGCAGCAGTTGCAGGCCGGTGACGTCACCTACGTGCACCGGCTGAACCCGCAGCTGTTCGCCCAGGCGAAGGGGATGAAGAGCCTCAAGACCGACTCGGTGCCCTCGTTCCAGAACCTCATGGCGTTCTTCAACACCGAGGCCGGCCCGCTGAAGGACGTCAAGCTCCGCAAGGCGGTCCAGGCGGCGATCGACTACAACGGCCTCGTGTCGACGCTCAAGGGCTCCGGGACCGCCGCCAGCGGCGTCGTCCCGGACGGGCTCACCGGCGCCACGCCGGGTCTGGCCGGACGCCAGGACACCGCGGCGGCGACGCGGCTGCTGAACGAGGCCGGGTACGGTCCGGGCAAGAAGTCGCTGACGCTCGACCTCACCTACGCGCAGGGCGACGACGACCAGCAGAAGTTCGTGACGCTGCTCAGCTCCGCGCTCAAGGGCCTGAACGTCAAGCTCCAGGCGAAGCCGATGCAGTGGGACGCCCAGTGGGACCGTGCCAAGAGCAAGGACGCGGCGAAGCGCCAGGACGTCTTCGTCATGTACTGGTACCCGGACTACCCGGACGCCTACAGCTGGTTCCTGAACCTGTTCCGCTCGGCCGACCCGGTCAACTTCAACCTCACCTACCTCGACGACTCCGCCGTCGACGGTGAGATCGACAAGCTGCCGGAGCTGACCGCCACGAACCGGTCCGCGGCGGAGGCGTCGTACGCGTCGCTCCAGCGCAAGCTCCTGGTCGACCAGGCCGTCGCCGCGCCGCTGTTCGTCCAGCAGTACCAGCGGGCGTACTCGGCGGACGTCGACGGCTACACCGACGACCCGGCGTATCCGAACGTCGTGTTCGCCCACGAGCTCAGCCCGGCCGCGTGACATGACCCGCTACCTGCTTCGACGCCTGGCACAGGCCGCGTTCGTCGTCGCCGGTGTCGTGTGCTTCACGCTGGCCGGGGACCCCACCGCCGAGCGGCTCGCCGACCTCGCCGCCGGCCTGAAGGACGAGGCGTTCCTCACCCCGACCAC
>NZ_JBEZJP010000450.1:0-6507 GCF_040653175.1 Actinomadura sp. NPDC048032 | reverse complement strand
GTCCCGTCAGCGTGACGACGCGCTGTCGGCAAAGGTCGCCAATGAGGCGACGTCGCTGCGGGCGGCCGATCCCGCGGCCGCGAGCCGAGCCCCCGGGCGGCGGTGCTCCAGGTGGTCGGCGGCGTGCTGGTGCTGCTCGCGATCTCCTTTGCGCTCTGGTGGTGGAACTCCGCCCCCCGCGACGAGCGGCCGGCGCGGCCGGTCGGTCCGACGATCACGCACTCCCCGGCGCCCGCCCCGACCCCGACGGCCCCGACCCCGAACGCCCCGGGGAAGCAGGCCCCGCCGACCGAGATCCCCGAGGTCTAGCGTTCCGGAGCGGCGCCGGCCCTAGGCGGACCGCACGCGCAGCTCGGCGTACGACGGGACGAGGACGCGGCGGGCCGGGCGGCGGGAGGCGACCCGGTACGGGCGGCCGGAGGCCAGCAGCGTCTCCAGCATCCGGGCCACCTGGACGCGCGCGACGGCGGCGCCGAGGCACAGGTGCCGCCCGCCGCCGAACCACAGCTGCCGCGTCTCGGGCACGTACGCGCGGCGGACGTCGAACGGCCCGGCGGCGCCCGTCGCCCGGTAGGTCAGCAGCAGGACCCGGTCGCCCGCGCGGAGCCGCCGCCCGCCGAGCGCGGCGTCCCGGGAGACGTGCCGCCCGATCACCGGCGCGGGGGCCGCGACGCGCAGGCCCTCGCGCACCGCGTTGTCCATGAGGGACGGGTCGTCGAGCAGCGCCCGCTGCCCTCCGGTGTCGTGCAGCAGGGCGGCGGTGCGGACGGTCCCGGACGCCCCGGTCTCCGTCCCGGCGATCACGAGCAGGGTCGCCAGGCCGCGGGCGAGCGGCAGGCCGAGGCCCATCTCGCGGCAGCGGCCGAGGAGGGTGTCCGGCCCCGCCGTCCGGTAGGCGTGCGGGACGCCCGTGGTGATCTCGTCCACGACGGCGCGGGCCCGCGCGACGACCGCCGGGTCCAGGCCGGTGGACGCGGTCGTGCCGAGCGCCAGCCGGGCGAGCCGCTCCCCGGAGGCGAAGAGCGCGCGGTAGGCGGCGTCGGCCCGGTCCGCGGGCAGGCCCAGCAGGTCGGCGACCATGCGTCCGGCCAGGACGCGGGCCGCGTCGGCGACGTCGACGGCGGCCCCGGCGGCGAGGCGGGCGGCGAGCGCGGCGTGGGTCCGGCCCTGGGAACGCTCCACCAGGGTCCGCGCGGCGTCCTCGGTGAACAGGTCCCGGGCGCGGGTGCGGACCTCGGTGTGCGTCGCCCCGCCGAAGAACCGTCCCATCTCGTCCCCGAAGAGCTGCGTCCAGAGGTGGCCGACGCCGCCCTCGCCGTTCATGCCGAAGCGGGCGTGGTCGTTGAGGACCTGCCGCGCGAGGACGGGGTCGGTCACCACCCACCCGAGCCTTGGCACGCGGGTGATGGGGCCGGTGTGGCGCGCCGCCTCCAGGAGGGCGTACAGGCCGGGGTTCGCCGTCCACAGCAGCCGTGCCTCGTACCGCGCCGCCCGGTCGGTCCTCATGCTGGTCACCCGCCGATTCTGGCGGGCGGGGAACCCGGAGGGAAACGCGGTATCCCTCAAACCGGGCTAAGTGGCAGTACTCACGACGTACCGGGTACAACGCCCGGTCCGGGATGCGTAGGGTTCCTCTGACCGGGAGCGCCCGCGTTCGGCGAGGCTGGCCGGACACCGAGCACGAGGAACCGGGGGACCCGATCCCATGAGAGCCCGCATCACCGCCGCCGCCGCGCACCTGCCGGACCGGACGGTCAGCAGCGCCGAGGTCGAGGCCCGCGTCGCGGCCGAGAGCGCCGGGTACCGGCCGCACCCCACGATCGTGGAGCGGATGACCGGCATCCGCGCCCGGCACGTCATGCGCGACGACGAGCAGGCGTCCGACCTCGCCGTCGCCGCGGCCCGCCGCGCCCTCGCCGACCGCGCGGTCGAGCCGGAGCGCCTGGACCTGCTGGTCTTCGGGTCGGCGTCGCAGGACCTCGTGGAGCCCGCGACCGCGCACATCGTCGCCGCCAAGCTCGGCGCGACCTGCCCCGTCTTCGACGTCAAGAACGCCTGCAACAGCTTCCTCAACGGCCTCCAGATGGCCGACGCGCTGATCCGCACCGGGCAGCACGAGCGCGTCCTGGTCTGCACGGGCGAGAGCCCGTCCCGCGCGATCCGCTGGAACGTGCGCGACCGCGCGCAGTTCGTGGACGCGTTCGCCGGCTACACCCTCTCCGACGGCGGCGCCGCGATGCTCGTCGAGGCCGCCCCGGACGGCGGGATCTTCTACCGCGACTTCGCCGCCGTCTCCGCCGCGTGGGAGGTCGGGACGCTCCCGGGCGGCGGCTCGATGCACCCGCGCGACCCCGAGTTCGGCTACTTCAGCGGGGACGGGCGGCGGCTGAAGGACGCCTTCCTGGCGACCGGTCCGGAGATCTTCACCACCGCGCTCACCAAGACCGGGCTGACCTGGGACGACTTCGCGGTCGTCGGCGTCCACCAGGTCACGCTGCCGTACCTGGAGACGCTGCGCGCGATCCTCGGCATCCCGCCCGACCGGCTCGTCGTCACGCTGCCCGACCACGGCAACGTCGCGTCCGCGAGCCTCCCCCTGCAGATCGCCACCGCGCTCGCCGAGGGGCGCTGCGGGCCCGGCGACAGGATCGCGCTGATCGGGCTCGCCGGCGGCGTCAGCCTCGGCGTCGTGTTCGCGGAGCTGTGACGATGAACCAGCCCGGACCCGCGGAGCCGATGAATCTGTGGATCGTCGTCCCCGCCTACAACGAGGAGAGCTCGATCGGCGCGACGCTGCGCCGCCTCGCCGCGCAGACCGACACCGGTTTCACGCTCGTCGTGGTCGACAACGGCAGCACGGACGCGACCGCCACCGCCGTCAAGGAGTTCGCCGCCGGCACGGAGGCGTTCGACGTCCGGATCGTCCACGAGCCGGAGAAGGGGACGGGCGCCGCGGCCGACACCGGCGTCCGCCACGCGATCGGCGCGGGCGCCACGCACGTCGCCCGCACCGACGCCGACTGCCTGCCCCACCGCGGCTGGGTCGCGGCGGTGAAGCGGGCGTTCGCCGAGGGCCTGGAGATGGTGTCCGGACCGCTGCTGCCGCGCACCGACGAGTTCCCGCTGAAGTTCTGGGAGCGCCGCCTGCTGCCCGCCGTCATCGACCTCGCCGCCCTGTTCGGGCGGTTCCGTCCCGGCAACCAGGACCCGCTGTACCTCGGGCCGTACGTGATGATGCCGGGCTGCAACCTCGCGATCACCGCCGACCTGTACGCGCGGGCGGGCGGCTTCCCCCGCACCCGCATCGAGGACGTCCACGAGGACCGCGCGCTGGTCAACCGCGTCCGCTACGTGACCGACGCCTACGGGCTGCGCAGGGACGTCGTCGTCTACGGGTCCGTCCGCCGGCTCCGCGCCTTCGGGCTCGTCAGAACGCTCGGCTGGTACGCCGACCACCGCTACCGCCCCGCCGTCGTGGACATCCGGCTGAGCGCGGGGGACGGCCGGTGAACTGGGAGACGCGGCTCTACCTGGCCGCCCATCCGGTCGCCTACCCCCTGCTGCGCGGCGTCGCGCGGCGCGGGCCGGTCGTGCGCGTGCCCGGAGTCGGGGTGGTCGTGAACGACTCCGCCCTGGCCCGCGAGGTCCTCATGGACGGCGAGACGTTCCGCAAGGACGGCCCCGGCTCGCCCGGCGAGCTGTGGACGCCCGTCCTCGGGCCGTCCGTCCTGCTCAACATGGAGGGCGACGCCCATCGCGCCCTCCGCCGCCGCCTGACCGACCTGTTCACCCCCTCCTACACCGAGGCGCTGTGCGCCCGCGTGCTGGCCGAGCCGCTGGCCGCGCTGTCGGACCGCCTGCGCCGCGGCGCGGCCGTCGACCTCGTGGACGCGGCGCGCGTCATGGCCGGAACCGTGATCGGCGAGGTGATCGGGCTCGAGGGCGGCACCGAGGCCGCCTACCGGGACCTGTTCGACGAGGGAGAGAAGATCGTGTCGATGGTGTCGCTGCGCACGCGGCGGCTCTCCCCGTCCCAGGCCCGCCGCGCCCGCGCGGTGCTCGACCCGCTCGGCGACATCGCGGCGAAGTCCTACCTGGCGGGGGACGAGTCCACCGTCATGGGGCGGATGCGGGCCCTCGGCCTGTCGCGGGACGAGGCGCGCGGCGCCGCCGGCGCGTTCTTCCTGACCGGCACCGAGACCGTCGCCACGCTGCTGCCGCGTCTGATCGCCCTGCTCGCCGACCACGGGCAGCTCGACCGCGTCGCCGGCGACCCCGCTCTCTTGGACCGCGCCGTGGAGGAGGCGATGCGGGTCGCGACGCCGACGCCCGTCATGCTGCGCAGCGTGCACCGCCCGGCCGCGGTCGGGGGCGCGGCGGTCCGCCCGGGCGACCGGGTGCTGATCGCCACGCACAACTGCTGCCGCGCCCACGGCCCGTTCGACCTGGACCGGCCGCACCCGCCCGAGCTGCGCCGCCTGTGGTTCGGCGCCGGGCCGCACTTCTGCATCGGGTATCCGCTGGCCATGGCGCAGATCCGGCTGGTCGCCCGGACGCTGCTCGCCGCCGCGCCGCTCACGGTCACGCGCCGCGCCGCCGCCCGGAACGTGCTGATCCCGACGTACCGCCACCTGGCCGTCCGGTCCGGGCGCTCCCCGGAAGGGAGGGCGGCATGACGCTCGTCCGGCGGCTTCTCGACCAGGCGGCGCGGACGCCGTCCGCCGTCGCCCTGATCTCCGGGGACGGCGCGGAGCTCACCTACGGCGACCTGCGGCGGCAGGTGCTCGCCGTCCGGCACGGGCTGCTGTCCGGCGGGCTCTCCCCGGGCGACGGCGTGCTGTTCTCGGTGCGCCCCTCGCCGGAGTCGCTCGTCCTCGCGCTGGGCGTGGTCGCGGCCGGGGGAGTCGTGGTGTTCGCCGACCCGGGGGCCGGGCCGGAGATGTTCACCGCGCGGCTGCGGCTGGCCCGTCCCCGCTGGTCGGCGGCCGAGTCGGTGCTGTACGCGGGCAGCAGGCTCCGGCCCGTCCGGGCGTACGCGCGGCGGCGCGGGCTGCTCCTGCCGAACCTGGCCGACCTGCAGATTCCGGGTGTGGGCCCGATGCGGCACCTCCACGTGGGCCGCCGCCTGCCGGGCGTGCCCCGGGGGGCGCTGTCCTTCGCGCGCCTGGCCGGGGGCGAGGCCCCCGAGCCCGACCGCGAGGCCGACCCGGACGCGCCCGCCGCCGTCATCTTCACGTCGGGGACGACGGCGGACCCCCGCGCGGTCGTCCACACGCAGGCGTCGCTGGCGGCGGCGCTCGACCTTTTCCGGTCCCGGCTGCCCCTCGGGCCGGGGGACGTCGTCCACACCGACCAGCTCATGCTCGGCCTGCCGACGCTCATCGCGGGCGCCCGCTGGTCGATGCCGCCGCTCTTCTGCGCCCCGGCCGACTTCGCGCGGCTGATGCGCGAGCGGCGGGCCACGCACACGTTCTGCGTCCCGGTCCACCTGGCCGAGATCCTGGACGCGTGCCGCGAGCTGCCGCCGTCCGTCCGGTACGTGTTGCTCGGCGCGGCGCCCGCGCCCCCGGCCGTGCTCCGGCAGGCGGTCGAGGCGGCCCCCGCCGCGGAGGTCCTGTCGGTGTACGCGATGACGGAGATCCTGCCCGTGGCGATCGCGTCGGCGCGGGAGAAGCTCGCGCACGACGGGCCCGGCGACCTGCTCGGCGCGCCGCTGCCCGGGGTCGGGGCCCGGCTCGGCGCCGACGGGGAGCTGCTGCTGTCCGGTCCCAACCTGTGCCGCGGCTACCTCGGCGCGGACCCCGTCGCGGAGCTGCCGACCGGCGACCTCGCGCGGCTGGACGGCGGCCGCCTCGTCCTGACCGGCCGCAAGAAGGACATGCTGATCCGCGGGAAGTTCAACCTCTACCCCGGCCTGTACGAACCGTCGATCGCCGCACTGCCCGGCGTGGCCGAGGCCGCCATCGTGGGCGTGCCGGACCCGCGGACCGGGGACGAGGAGGTCGTCCTCGCGGTGGTCGGCCCCCGCGACCTGCCCGACCGGCTGCGCCGGACCCTCCCGGACGTCATCGACCACGACGCCCTCCCGGACCGCATCGTCATCCTGGATGAGCTGCCCCGGTCCGGGCGCACCCGCAAGCTCGACCGGGACCGGCTCCGCGAACTGGTGGCGCCGTGAGGATCGCGGTGACCGGGGCGTCCGGGTTCGTCGGCGGCGCGGTGTGCCGGGCGCTCGCGTCCGCGGGGACCGCCGTGCTCGCGTTCGGCCGCCGCCCGGCGGTGAACGCCGTCCACGTGGGGGCGGCGCGCCCTACCGGTCCTGGGACCTGACGCGGGGCCCGCTTCCGGACGCGCCGATCGCGAAGAACGCGGCGAACCCGAGGTCGAGCAGGCCCGCGTACCCGACGACGATGTTGATCCCGAGCCCGAGGATCGCGTAGACCAGGATCGGCAACCCCTTTCACTGATTGTGAAGTGAGTCACAAGCGCCGGAAAAGCATGATCAAT
>NZ_JBEZJP010000449.1:0-6550 GCF_040653175.1 Actinomadura sp. NPDC048032 | reverse complement strand
GCACGGCCGTCAACATCTGCTCGATGGTCTTCGGCAACATGGGCCTGGACTCGGGGACGGGCGTCGCCTTGGACGTCCTGCGCGGCGTCGTGGACGACTCCGGCGAGCGGGCGGCCTGATCAGGCGGGCCACTGGCGCGCCGGGGCGTGCAGCGCCCGCGCCGCCGGGCCGCGCGGTCCCTCGGCGCGCCAGGCCAGGGCGATCCGCCCGGCCAGCCGCGGCCGGACGACCGGGAGCGCGCGCAGGTCGTCCGGGCGGCCGAGGGCGGCGGACTCGGGCAGCACGGCGACGCCGAGGCCGTGTGCGGCGATCTCCGCGAGCACCGGCGGCTCGCCCGCCTCGAACGCCACGCGGGGGCGAAGTCCGGCGTCCGCGAAGGCCGCGTCCAGGACGGACCGCAGCCCGGTGCCCTTCGGCAGGCAGATCAGGCTCTCCTCGGCGAGCGCCCGCAGGGTGATCGTGGACCTGCGCGCCAGCGGGTGGGTGCGGGCGACGGCGGCGACGAGGTCCTGCTCGATGACGACCCGCGTCGCGACGCCCTCGGGAGGGCCGGCACCGAGGCTGAGGTACGCCAGGTCGATCCGTCCGGTGCGGAGCCCCTCGGTCAGCGCGGCGGAGTCCTCCTGGACGACGGTGATCTCGATGTCCGGGTGGTCGCGGTGGAATTCGGCCAGCATGCCCGGAAGGTCCAGCGACCGGATCCAGTCGATCGTGCCGATCGTGACGTGCCCGCGGAGCAGGCCCGTCAGCTCGTCCACGGCCAGCCGGGCGCCCTCGACCGCCGCGAGCGCGGCCCGCGCGTAGGGCAGGACGGCGGCGCCGACCTCGGTCAGGCGGACGGTGCGGCCGGAGCGGTCGAACAGCGGCTGCCCCAGCTCCCGCTCCAGCTGCCGGATCTGGGCGCTCACGCCCGGCTGGGCCACGTGCAACCTTGCCGCGGCCTTGGTGAAGCCGGCCTCTTCCGTGACCGCCACAAAGTACTCAAGCTGGCGCAGCTCCATAACCGGACATGCTAGTCGCGGCGCTTCCCAGTGCCCGGGCTTCTGGGTGACCGGTCGGTCCGGCAACCATTTCTTTTGCCGGTCTTGGCCGCATCGCTGCTGTTCAGAGGACTGATCCGGGCGTGTGCGGTGATTACCTCACCTGCGGGAGGTCGGGTGTTCGAACGGCGCACATGGTCCATACGGGTGCGGATGACCGTTATTGCCGGGACGGTCACCGCCGTGATCTGCGCCATCGTGACGACGCTGATCCTCGTGGAGGCGCGGGGATCGGAGACCGACTCCGCCCGCGGCGAGGCGACCGCGGCCGCGCTCCGGCTGTCGTACGCGTTGCGGCGCGAGCCCGTGGAGGGGCGGATCGACGGGGTGCCGGGCGTCCTGCTGCAGGTCATGGACGAGAGGCGGACGGTGATCGCGGGGTCGCCGGGCCGGGCGCTGGCCCGCCGGCCGCTCGCCCGCTTCGTCCCGTCGCAGGAGCGCGTCTACACCTCGCGGAAGGTGTGCTCGCCGGTGCGGCGGCACCGGTGCCTGTGGGTGATCGGCTTCCGCGTCTTCAAGCCCGGCGGCGACTGGCTGATCTACGCCGCCGTCCCGATCGTCCCCTGGTACGTGAGCCCCGGCCTGATCATGTTCCTGGCCAGCGTCTCGCTGCTGGTGATCCTGCTGGGCTGCCTGCGCGCCTGGGCGACGGTGGACCAGACCCTCGCGCCGGTGGAGGCGATCCGGGCCGAGCTGGCGGAGATCACCGCGCACCGGTCGGGCCGCCGGGTGACGGTGCCGGAGGGCCGGGACGAGATCAGGCGGCTCGCGGAGGCCGCGAACGCGACCCTGGACCGGCTGGACAGCGCCCTCGAACGGCAGCGCAGCTTCACCTCCGACGCGTCCCACGACCTGCGCAGCCCCATCGCCGCCGCGCGAACCCAGATCGAGGAGGCGCTGCTGTTCCCCGACGACGTCGACTGGCCGCGGACGGCGCGCGGCGTCCTGCAGAGCCTGGAGCGGCTCCAGGCGATCGTGACGGACCTGCTGCAGCTCGCCCGGCTGGACGCCGCCGCCTGGCAGGAGGTCGAGACGATCGACCTCGGCGCGCTGGTCACCATCGAGGTGGCGAGGTCGGAGCGGACGAAGCGGATCGTCCCGCACCTCCAGGAGGGCGTGACGGTGCGCGGGGACCGGCTCCGGCTCGTCCGCCTGCTGACGAACCTGCTGGACAACGCCGAGCGGCACGCCGAGTCGCGCGTCGACATCACGGTGGCGCGGGAGGACGGCACGGCCGTGCTGGAGGTCGTCGACGACGGCGCGGGCGTCGCCGAGAAGGACCGGGACCTCGTGTTCCAGCGCTTCGCCCGCCTGGAGGACAGCAAGGCCCGCGACCCCGGGGGCACCGGTCTCGGCCTGCCGATCGCCCGGGAGATCGCGCAGCTGCACGGCGGCACCCTCACCATCGAGGACAGCGAGCGCGGCGCCCGGTTCGTCCTGCGGTTACCGCGCAACCACGACGGGAGGCCGGCCGGCTAGCGGGGGCGGGAAGCGGAGAACCCCGCGGCGCGGTGCGCGCGGGGTCGCGGCGGGCCGGGGCGGCCCGTGCGGGGGACGGGCCGGCGGGCGGCCGGTCAGGCCGCCGGATGGGCGGCCAGGCCGCGCAGGTGGATCCAGCCTTCGAGGTGCGACTCCTTCACCCGGCAGGTGATCCGCTCGTACTCGGCGGCGGTCACGTGGCCGGGGCTCGGGACGATCACGGAGTCGTAGACGAAGCGGGACGCGATGACGCCGAGGTCGGCGCCGGTCGCGGCGAGCCGGTCCTTGAGCGGGCCGGCGTCGAGGAGCCGGGCCGTCGTGATGATGGACGAGCCGGACACGCCGGGCGGGTCGGGCATCACGGGGCCGACGTTCACGGCGACCCTGAGCTGGACGCGGACGGCCCCGGTCGCGCGGTGGTTGTGGCGGCGCAGCCGCCGGCCGAGCGAGACCAGCATGGGGTCGATCACGGTGGCCGTCGGGACCTGCGGCGGGATGACGATGAGCGCGCCGTCGCCGCGGTCCTCGACGTGGCAGGCGTCCCAGGGGACGCCCGACTCCTCGAACGCCTCGCGGAGGGCTCGGTACATGGCGCGGCGCACGCCGATCCGGTCGGCGTCGTTGCGGTCGGGGGAGCTGAACCCGGCCACGTCGGTGTACACGATGGTGCAGTTCTGGCCGGCCCAGGACGGGGCGCCGACGTCCGGGAGGACCATGGGCTGCGTCGGCCGTTCCCAGGACGTCTCGACGGCGGCCTCCAGGACCGGCTGGACGGAGCGGGCGGGCGGCAGCGAGTTGGCGGGCGGCAGGGAGTTGCCGGGCGGCAGGGAGTTGCCGGGCAGGGAGTTGGCGGGGACGGTGCGGCACGGGACGGTCGGGGCCGCCCCGGACGCGGCGCCCGCGCCGTTGATCGCGGCTGCGGGCTCCACGACGCAGGTCGCGCCGCCCGCCCGCGGGTCGGGCGCGGCGTAGGGGGCCGCCACCACGAACGGCCCGGCCATCGCGTACGGGTAGTTCGGGACCACCGGCATCTGCGCCACGGCGTACGGCTGCGGCGCCCCGTACTGCGCCGCGGGTCCGTACGGGTGGGCCGCGCCGCCGGGGTGGTGGGCCCGCCGCGGCGGCCGGCCCGGGCCCTGCTCGGTCATCCGGTCGTACATCTCGCGTTCGAGGACGGCGACCACGTGCGGGTGGTCGCTCAGGTAGGCGACGAACTCCTGCGTGGTCAGGCACAGGACGTGGAGCGCGTCCATGGCGACGACGGTCGCCGAGCGGCGGCGCAGCAGCAGGGCGGCGCGCTCGCCGATGATGTCGCCGGGCCCGCGGAAGGCGACGAAGCGCTCGCGGCCGTCCCGCTCCACGGAGATCCGCACCGAGCCGGACTTGATCACGAGGGTGTGGTCGGCGTCCTGGCCCTCGGTCCACAGGACGGCGCCGACCGGGTGGACGACCTCCCGCGCCTGCGCCAGGAACGCGGCGCGCTCGGCGGTGGTGAGCCCGTGCCAGAACCCGGGCCGCCGGACGGTCTCGGCCCGCCGCTGGACGGTCCGCTGCCGCGGGACGAGCTCGTTGGGGACGAGCTCGTCGGGGACGAGCTTGTCCGGGTCGTGGTGGCGGGCGTGCTCGTTCATCGGCTCACCCGCCCGACGCCCGGCCGGGCGGGCGGCGACGAGCCCGCCGGACTCGTGGGGTGGACGGCGGAGGTGGGGGACGGTACGTGCTGTCTGGACATGTCAGGGACCCCATGCCTCGAATCGCGGCTCCGGAATCCGCGCGGGCGCCGGGTAGGTCCGGTATGGCCCGCGGGTGACCGGAGTCACATCACCTATGGTCCGCACCGCGTGGTCGCGGTTAGACTAGATGAGTCCGCAGAGACGTTTTGGCAGGTCAGCGCGGATCTTTCTGCGTCTTCGCAGAGGATGGGCGCGGTCGGCCGATCGTCTCGTGCGGCCCCGGGAGTCGCTCTCCGCTCTCCCTCCGATCGTCGTGGCTGCCAAACCGTTGATCGGCGGGAAGCGGCGGGCGACTCTGTTGCCTTCGCTGGCAGTGCCTTCTCGTGTTCCTCGCCCGGTGCCGCCCTCAGGCGTCGCCGGAGTCTCCTGTCCCCTTGCGGCCTCCCCGTGTGGCGCGTTCGGCCCTCTTCGTCGTACCCCGCTCGCGGCCGGCCCGTCTCCGCCTGCGGTCGGTCCCGGCCCGGCTGCGCCGTTCCCCGCCGGGACCTCACCCTGTGTTCAACCTCATCCGCGCTCGGATGCGGCATCCCGTCTTGTTGCATGACGTCGTCTGCTAATCTGCTATGTAGCACATTACAACAGAGTCCGACGGTATGCAGCACTCTGGAAGCTAACGGCGCGAGTTTTGGGCGATATGGCGGGGTCTGGTGGGCGGAGCGAAGATCAGATGTCTGGGACATGTAGCGTCGTGTCGGGGAGTGGGATGCCAGGTCCCCGATTGCCATGTAGCATCCAGTTGGGTGGCATGCACTACTCAGAGTGAGCGAACCAATGGTCAGTGACCAGGGCCCCGTAGTCCAGAGTGCGCTGCTGCGCACCGAGCTCGTCCGCCTGCGCAAAGAGAAGAAGCTGACGCAGGAGCAGGTGGCGCGGCAGCTGGAGTGGTCTCCGTCCAAGCTCATCCGGGTGGAGGGCGGCAAGAACGCCATCACCCGCACCGATCTGCAGGCATTGCTCGCGGTTTACGACGTCACCTCGGAGGGGCGCCAGGAGCGGCTGCAGGCGCTCGCCCGCGGCGCGCGGGAACCCGCCTGGTGGAACGCCTACCGCGGAGATCTGGACCCGAGCTTCCTCTCCTATGTCGGGTACTCCGCCGGCGCCGCGTTCATCCGGCAGTTCCACGGGACCGTCATCCCGGGGCTGATCCAGACGGCCGAGTACGCCGAGGTGCTGTCCACCGGCAAGATCTCCGAGCAGGCGCGGGTGCTGGCGGCGAAGTTGCGCATCCAGCGCCAGCAGGAGTTCGCCAAGCGGCAGAACCCGCCGCGCCAGCACTACATCATCGACGAGGCCGTCATCCGCCGGCACGTCGGCATCAAGAGCGACCCGGCGATCATGCCAGCCCAGCTCAACCACATCGCGGACGCGTGCGAGCGCGACGACCTGCTCACCGTGCGGATCATCCCGTTCAAGGCGGGCGCGCACCTCGGGCTCGACGGGCCGTTCAGCCTCCTGGAGTTCGACGGCGACCTCGACGACGTCCTCTGGCTGGAGGCGCGGCCGGGCGCCAGCGTGATGATCACCGGCGAGGACGAACGGATCACCGAGTACCGCGACACCTTCGAGCTCCTGCTGGAGCAGGCGCTGTCGGCGGACGAGTCGATCGCGCTGCTGCGGCAGGCCGCCGAAGACCTCATGGCCTGATTCCCCGACCGCAACCCGAACCACGCGACGGAGGTGACAGCCGCATCGGACACCGACAAGGCGAGTGGCCGTCATAACACGCAGGGTGATCTTGTGTTCCCTTGTAGGCGGGATAACTAGAACCGTTTACACTCGTGATCGGGAAATTTTCCACAAGGTCGTGGTTTGTCGTGCCCTGCTGGCGCTCGCCTGGCGGGTGTTCTTGTCCGATCGGTTGGCGAGACGGCACCCGCCGGCAATGGATGGAGGGTTGCTGGATGGTGTACCGGTCGGATCGGGGAGCGGCGGTGAGCTGGCGGAAGAGCAGCGCCAGCGGCGGCGGTCAGGAATGCGTCGAGGTGGCGGCGGCCGGCCCCGCCGTGCTGGTCCGAGATTCGCGAGACACCTCCGCCGGCTTCCTCACGCTCCACCCCGCCCAGTGGAAAGCCCTCCTGGCCGCCATCCGGAACGGAGAGCTCGAAGGGCGCTGAGTCACACGACTCGTTTTCTGCCTCTTGAATTGTCGATTAGTGCGGTTTCTGTTGGTATTTAAGGGCGATTTCTGACAACGAGCGGAGCGCCTGCGCCGGACCGGCCCGGACCCTGAGTGGACCCTGAAACCACCCTGAATCGCCCCTGATCACCCTGTTCCGGTGCGGGGGACCGCCCTACTTT
>NZ_JBEZJP010000448.1:0-6646 GCF_040653175.1 Actinomadura sp. NPDC048032 | reverse complement strand
CTGGGTCAAGGCCGAGGAGAACGTCGAGCTGGCGGCCGAGGCCGAGGAGATCGGCTTCGCGGGCGTGATGTCCGGGCCGCTGGTGCGCTCCAGCTACCGCGCCGGCCGCCTCTACAAGCAGGCCGTCTCCGCGCGCGGCTGACGACCGGCTGTCGGGACGGCCGTCCGACCGGACTATCCTGGGACGCATGTCGAAAAAGCCCACGGACGGGGCCCAGGAGAGTCCAGGGCGCCTCAAGCAGATCCGCATGGTCGCCCAGGTGCTCCGCCAGGCCGACCCGAAGGCCCTGCCGATCGTGTTCGCCTCCGCGATCGGGGCGCTGGTCGTCGTCATCCTCATCGGGCTGCTCATCGGCCAGCTGTGGTTCTTCATCCCGCTGGGCGTCCTCGCCGCGTTCGCCACCGGCATGATCGTCTTCGGGCAGCTGGCGCAGCGCGCGCAGTACAAGGTGATCGCCGGTCAGCCCGGCGCCGCCGCCGCGATCCTGAAGAACATGCGGGGCAACTGGTCGGTGACCGAGGCGGTCAGCGGCAACCGCAACCTCGACATGGTGCACCGCGCGGTGGGGCGCGCCGGCGTGGTGCTCGTCTCGGAGGGCCCGCGCAGCCGCGTCGGCCCGCTCCTCGGCGCGGAGAAGAAGCGCATCTCCCGCGCGGCCCAGCAGGTGCCGATCTACGACGTGCAGGTCGGCGACGACGAGGGCCAGATCCCGGTCGACAAGCTCCAGCGGCACCTGATGAAGCTGCCCCGCAACCTCACCAAGGGGCAGGTCGCCGAGCTGAACGACCGGCTCCAGGCACTCCCCCGTTCGATGCAGATGCCGAAGGGCCCGATGCCCAGGGGCGCGAAGATGCCGAAGGGCCCGAAGCCCAAACTGCGCTGACGCCCAAAGGAAAAGCGCCCCTTCGGGGGCGCTTTCTCGTTCCCGGCGGTGCGCCGGCGCCGGGCTAGTTGGAGACGACGACCGTGTTGCTCGCCCGGTCGTGCATGCCGCGGTAGTCGCGGTCCCAGATCAGCGCGGGGAGGACCAGGAGCAGCAGCAGCGTCCTCGCGAGGGCCCAGCCGAGGCCGACGGGGCGCCCGTCCAGCCGGGCCACCCGGATGCCGCACAGCCGCTTGCCGATCGTCGTGCCGAGGAACGCGGTGAGCACCCACGCCTGCAGGCCGAAGATGAGCAGCGTCCAGGTGCTGCGCTCGGCGGGGTCCCACCCGAACGAGCGCGCGAGCAGGCTCGCGACCAGCATCGACAGGCCCCAGTCGACGAACAGGGCGAGGAGCCGGCGGCCGTAGGGCGCGACGGAGCCGCTGCCGCTCTCGGGCAGGCCGATCCGCTTCCCGGGCTCGCCGAGGTCGACCCCGGCCGAGCGCGCCCCGCCGAGCCACGTCTGCGTCCACCGCGGCCCGGCCGCCTTACCACCGCTCATGCCCCCACGCTATCCCGTCCTTCCGGAGGTTCGGACGCGGCTCCCATGGGGAGGCCCGATGTGACCCGTAACACAGCGGAAACATACGAGACATGGTCGGGAAACGGCGCGGACATACCGTCGGGGAAGCCGAGAACCGCCCTGAGGAGGCTGGATGTTCAGCAGCGCCGAAGAGGTCCTGAGCTACATCAGGAACGAAGGTGTTCGATTCGTCGACTGCCGGTTCGTGGACCTGCCGGGCAAGATGCAGCACTTCACCTTCCCCGTCGAGAGCTTCGGCGAGAACGTCTTCACCGACGGGCTGATGTTCGACGGGTCGTCGGTCCGCGGCTTCCAGGAGATCCACGAGTCCGACATGCTCCTGCTGCCGGACCCGAGCACCGCCGTCGTGGACCCGTTCCGTCAGCACAAGACGCTGATCCTGAACTTCTTCGTGCACGACCCGCTGACGGGCGAGCCCTACAGCCGCGACCCGCGCAACATCGCGCGCAAGGCCCAGGACTACCTGCGCGGCACCGGCATCGCCGACACCTGCTACTTCGGTCCCGAGGCCGAGTTCTACATCTTCGACGACGTCCGCTTCGAGACGAAGCAGAACGCCGGCTACTACTACCTCGACTCGATCGAGGGCGCCTGGAACACCGGCCGCGAGGAGGCCGGCGGCAACCTCGGCGCCAAGCCCCCGTACAAGGGCGGCTACTTCCCCGTCCCGCCGATGGACCACTACACCGACCTGCGCTCGGAGATGGTGGCCCAGCTCCTGGAGTCGGGCATCCACGTCGAGATGCAGCACCACGAGGTCGGCACCGCCGGCCAGGCCGAGATCGACTTCCGCTTCGACACGCTGCTGAAGACGGCCGACAACCTCATGCTCTACAAGTACATCGTGAAGAACGTCGCGCGCGCCGCGGGCAAGACCGTCACGTTCATGCCGAAGCCGATCTTCGGTGACAACGGGTCGGGCATGCACTGCCACCAGTCCCTCTGGAAGGACGGCTCGCCCCTCTTCTACGACGAGGTCGGCTACGCGGGCCTGTCCGACAACGCCCGCTACTACATCGGCGGCCTCCTCAGGCACGCGCCGTCCCTGCTGGCGTTCAGCAACCCCACGGTGAACAGCTACCACCGCCTCGTCCCCGGCTACGAGGCCCCGGTCAACCTGGTCTACTCCCAGCGCAACCGCTCGGCCTGCATCCGCGTCCCGATCACCGGCTCGAACCCGAAGGCCAAGCGCATCGAGTTCCGCGTGCCGGACCCGGCCTGCAACCCCTACCTGGCCTTCTCCGCCATGCTGATGGCCGGCCTGGACGGCATCAAGAACAAGATCGAGCCCCCGGAGCCGGTCGACAAGGACCTCTACGAGCTGCCGCCCGAGGAGGCCCGCGCCATCCCGCAGGTCCCCGGCAGCCTTCCCGAGGTCCTCGCCGCCCTGGAGACCGACCACGACTACCTGCTGGAAGGCGGCGTCTTCACCCCGGACCTCATCGAGACCTACGTCACGATGAAGAACGAGTTCGAGATCGACCCCATCCGCCTGCGCCCCCACCCCCACGAGTTCGAGCTCTACTACGACATTTAAGAGCACCGCAGGCCAGAGTGGTTTTTCCCTCTGCCGGGCCGTCTGCGGGTCGTCGGCCGTGTCCTTCCCATCGCGGAGGGCGCGGCCGACGGCCTTTCCGGCGGGCGGCACTCAGGCGGCGGTCCGCGCGCACGAAGAAGTGGCCCTTCCCGAAGATCCGGAAAGGGCCACCCCAGCGTGGGACACCGCTTACGCGGCACCCCCGGATGCGTAGACGTCCACGATCCCGGCGAAGTACCGGCCCGTGGAGGCCTGCCTGTCGGACGTGGCCCCGAAGAACCCGTCCCTGAACCTGACCTGGAGCGTGGCGCCACGGCCGAGTCGCCAGGTGAGGCGCCGACGCGCCTCACGAAGCGCCTCGCGCTCCAGTTGCTTCTTGCTGTTCCCCCAGATCGTGTCGTGGAGGGTCAGCACGTGGTCGCCTGCGGGCTCGTCGGCCTGCGCGGCACTGCCCAGGATCACCTCGACGTCCACCGAACGGGCGTAGAAGCGGTCCGTGGTCTCGATGTAGTACGGCGTGCTCTCCACGCCGTCCACACCGTCCCTGAACACCACGCGGTACATGGCGTCAGGACCGAAGAACTGGCGCGCCCTGTGGAGCACCCTCCGCTCCATCTGCCGCATGCTGTTGCCGGAGACCTCCCCCGCGCGGAACGTCGTGCACGGCTGCTCGTCGAACTGCGGGGGTCCGCTGAGGACCGCCTCGACCTCCACGTACATGGAGAAGAAGCGGTCCTTGGTGCCCAGGCGTTCGGGCGTCGTGCACACGTCCCTGAACGTGACGCGGAGCTCGGCGTCAGGACCGAAGAACTGACGGCCTTCGTGCCGCGCCCTGCGCTCCATCTCCCCGATGCTGTTCCCCGTGATCACGTCCACGAGGGTGAGCACGCACCTGCGCGTCCCCGCAGTGGCCCGCGGGACCACCGCGATGGCGAACTTCCCCTTGAAGGGGTCCTGGATCGCGTTCGAACCTCGGGGCGCCTCCTCCACACGGCTGGCCACCACACGGAGCTCGGCGTGAGGGCCGAAGAACTCGCGCGCCCACACGAACGCCCCACGCTCCATGTTCCCCATGGCGTTCCCGGTGAGATGGAACGTGGTCGCCCTGCGGACGTGCTCGTCGACCTGCGGTGACGTGGTGCTCATGACCACCGCGACGCTGATCAGGGAGGTGCGGCCAGGGGGGTTGATCCTGCTGCTGACGACGTTGAGCACGGCGTCAGAGCCGAAGCAGTCACGCGCCTCGGCAAGGGCCACGGCCGGCATCGCCTCGGGGCGGACCCCGTTGAGCCAGGCAGTGAAGATGACCGTCTTGCCGGTTGCGCTCTCGACTCGCGAGGGCTGCTGCATGATCGTCACGGATTTCTCCCGACAGTTGGGGGACATCAGACGTCCCTTTGAGTTGTGGGGTCCGAGGACCCGGCTGGTGTTGCTCCAGGAACCGTCCGGCTACGCCGTGGCTTCGCAATCAGCCCGCCTGGGCGCGCGAACTTATCGCAACCAGTTGATTGTGATACCTTCAATGGCAACCAGTCAGTTGCTATAGGGGGTGCCGTGGCCGTCCCGGACCGCATCGAGCGGACGCTCGAACTCGCCCACCCGCCCGCGCGGGTGTGGGCGGCGTTGACCACCGCCGAAGGGCTCGGCGGCTGGTTCGGCTCCCACGCGGAGGTCGACGACCTGCGGCCCGGTGGCGAGATCCGGGTGCGGTGGGACGACCAGGGCGAACACACCCTCTGGATCCAGGTCGTCGAGCCGCCCCGCCGGTTCGCCTTCACGTGGGCGATCGAAGGGCTGCCGGCGGACGATCCGCGGCGCACCTACGTGGAGTTCACGTTGGAGCCGACCGGCACGGGCACCCGGGTGACGGTCGTGGAGAGCGGCTTCGCCCAGCTGCCGGACCACCTGGCCGGCGCCTACGAGAGCAACACCAGCGGGTGGCGGATGGAGCTGGCCGAGCTGACCGGATACCTCGATGCCGCACCCTGACCAGCCCGAACTCGTCGCCCAGGCGGTTTTCAGCGCGCTCGCCGACCCGACCCGGCGCGGCATCCTCGCCGAGCTCGCCGCGCGCGGCCCGGCGACCGCGACCGACCTGGCCGCCCGGCTCCCCATCTCGCGCCAAGCGATCGCCAAGCACCTCGACCTGCTGGCCGATGCGGGACTGGTCCGGGCGGAGCCCGGGGAGCGGCGACGGATCCGCTACCGGCTGCAGACCGGGCCGGTGGCCGTGGCCCAGTCCTTCCTCGCCGCGCTGGCACGCGATTGGGACGGCCGCCTGAGCGCACTGCGCGACCATCTCGAACACAACGGGGGGAACGAAGCATGAGTCCGACATTCCGCGGCGGCCACAACATCGCCATGAAGCTGCCCAAGGCACAGTTCGACCGCACCGTCGCCTTCTACCGCGACGTGCTGGGCATGGAGGTCACCGACGAGAGCAGCGGAGGCGTCGTGGACCAGTGCGCCTCGGTGCAGCTCGGCCCGGTGAAGCTGTGGTTCGATCGCGTCGACAACTACGCGCGGGCCGACCTGTGGCTTGAGCTGTTCACCGATGACGTCGACGGCGCCGCCAGGCACCTGGCCGCGCACGGTGTCGCCGTCCAGGACGAGCTTGAGCCGTTCCCCGCCGGCATGGACGCCCACTGGATCAGCAACCCGGTCGGCATCCCGCACATCGTCCGCCTCGCCGACGAGGACCAGTGATCTCGTGCGCGCCGACCGGCAACGTTCGTCGATGAGTCGATGAGTCGATGAACGCCTCTTCCTGGGCTCGACTCGTGGACAATACTTCGTTATCCGATATATCGTCTCCCGTATGGTCAAACGAACCACGATGAGCGAGCCCACGTACTTCGTGCTCGCCGCCCTCCTGGACGGGCCCGTGCACGGATACGGGATCATCAAGAGGGCGCAGGAGCAGTCGGGCGGGCGGATCCGGCTGGCCGTGGGCACCCTCTACGGGGCTCTGGACCGGCTGGCGAGCGACGGGCTGATCGTCGTCGACCGCGAGGAAACCGTCCAGGGCCGTCCGCGTCGCTACTACCGGCTGACTGAAGACGGGCGCCTGGCAGTCACCCGCGAGGCTCTGCGGTTGGAGCAGGCCGCCCGCGTCGTCACGGGTCGCACCTCCCTGATGCCGGGGGACGTCGGAGCATGAGCACGGCATTCACCGAAGGGTGGTACCGGCTCTTCCTGCGAGCGTTCCCGCGAGGTCATCGCAGGGAGTACGGCGCTGAGATCATCGGCACATTGCTGACCGGCACCTCACGCCGCGCTCCCTCGCTGCGGGAGACGGCCGGGCTCCTCGCTGCGGGCTTCGTCGCGCGTGCCCGCGCGACCACCGACGCGCCCTGGTGGGCCGACGGGCTGCAACTCGGCCTGCTGATGCTGGCGCTGGCGAATCTGGCCTACGGCATCGCCGACCATTCGTCCCCCTGGTGGCTGGTCGCCTCGGCAGCGCTGGTAGGGGCGTTGCTGCGCGGCTGGGCACTGGTGGCTCTACCACTCGCCCTGGCCGTGGCGCTCTCGACCGGCCGGGCCATGCTGCTGGGGACTCAGGCCACCTTCTCGCCGTCACAGATCCTCGGACCGGCGAACCACAACTGGGTCTCACTGGCCCCCTACGGCGTCCTCGCGATC
>NZ_JBEZJP010000447.1:0-6659 GCF_040653175.1 Actinomadura sp. NPDC048032 | reverse complement strand
AATCCGGCTGGCGGCGCCGCGATCAGTACATCCGCGCGTAGGCCCGGTACTGCTTGGCGATCCGGTCCTCGGACGCCTTGGGAAACGTCACGGTGTTCGGGTCTCCGTCAGAGGTGTACCGCTCGCCGGGGTTCTTGTCCAGGTACTCCAGCCACGCCGTGGAGCAGTACTTGGTGCAGTCGTTCTCCTTGATCTTGCCCTCGGACCGCACCCGGTCGATGTTCCACCGGTCGAAGTCGGCGTCGAACGGCGAGACCGACGGCCGCCACCCGGCCAGGAAGATCCCCTGGAAGGCGTACCGGCCGTCCTGCTTCTCGGCCCACGCCTTCTTCTTCGGGACGGCCCCGAACGGGTACGCGAACGTGGTCGCGTGCGCCCCGGTGAGCCGGACGATCCGGTCCTCCATGTCCCCGATCTCCTTGTGCACGCCCTTCTCGGACATGCCGGTCAGGCTCGGGTGGGACACGGTGTGGTTGCCGAGCTCGAACCCGTGCTGCCGGAGCCATCCGAGCCCCGCGGCGGCCCGCGTCTCGTCCATCCCGAACAGCTCCTTGTTCAGGTAGAACGTCGCGACCGGCCGGAACCCCGGGTTCTCCCGCGCGACCTGTTCGATGACCGCCACGGCCGTGTCGGGCGCCGGGTTGCCCTGCGGGTCGAGCCCGAAGTGCCCGGGCGTGCTGTCGTCGAACGTCAGCACCACGGGATGCTTGCCCGCCGGCACGTCGATCCGCCCGCTGACGAACTCCGCCGCCGTGATCGGGTAGTAGCCGTCCTTGGCGAGCCCGGTCAGCTCGTCGTACAGCTCCTTGCTCGACCGGTCCAGCGACAGCTCGGGCTTCTTCATGATCCGGTGGTACATCAGCACCGGGACCTGCCCCAGCTCGTTGGCCTTGACCGCGACCGCCCCGGCCGCCGCCGCGGCGATGGGCGTGGACACCACCGCCGAAGGCGTCGCACTCCCCGAGGCCCCGGGCGCCCCGGGCACCGGCGCGAGCCCGGCCTTGGCGGCTCTCGCAGTGGCCGTCGCCTCGGAAGCGGCCCCGGCCCGCCGGGCCACGTTCTCCTTGCGATGTTCCTTGCGCCCCCCGGGAAGCGTCAGCCCCAGGACAACGGCACAGACGACCACGACTCCAGCAATCTTGTGAAGGAGAGGCACAGTTCCCCCGCCGGTAGACCCGAACAGGACCAGGGGGACAGCGTACGACCCCCCGGACATCTACGGACACCCACCGACCTACCCGAATGATCCCCACGCACCACCCCCACCCGGCCCCACAGAGAATCAAGTCCGAAAACCCCCGGTAAAACCCACCCACCCCCGAAAACAACACCCCCGTCACAAAACCCCACCCACCCGCAACCCAACCCGCACAAACAGGCACAAATAGCCCAACAAAAGGCACACCCCCGCCCGATGACCCAAACCGCCGCCCAGCCAAACCACACACACCCGACAGATGGTGAAAGACCAAGACCGGCGCCCACGGCACCCGACGACCCCGCAACGCGAGAAGCCAACGCCGGCGACAACGCGCCCCCACCCCGAACAGCCAACCGAAGCGCCCCACCGCACCCATCGGAGAGAGAGCATCCAAGCCAGCCCCCGACTCCCGCAGAACGTCCATGAGGGCAAAGCCCAGGCGCCCGCCTACCCCCGCTCGGGCCTGAAGCGAACCGAGGCGACGCCGACGGTCACCCGCAAGGCCCGACGCCAATGGGCCCGCCGGGCCCGAGGGAGCAGGGCACGGCAACAGTCAGCGCAACGACCCCAGCCCGCAACCGCAACCACGCGACAGCCTCAATGGTTGCGATCGCGTCCGATGGCAGATCCGAGCGAAGTAAGGATCTGATCGCGCAGCGAGCCGCAAGGCGAGACGAAGCGATGCCAGCGATCGCCCGCAGTGCCCGACGACAGAGGGCCGCCAGGCCCGAAAGAGGAGAACACTGCAAAAAAACACAGCGCAACGACCCCAGTCCGCAACCGCAACCACGCGACAACCTCAATGGTTGCGATCGCGTCCGAAGGCAGGTTCAAGCGAAGCGAGAACCTGATCGCGCAGCGAGCCGCTAGGCGAGTCGGAGCGATGCCAGCGATCGCCCGCGTTTATCGACGATGGAGGGCCGCCAGGCCCGAAGGAGGAGAAAAACGCAATTAATGCGCAGCGTCCTGCCAGGTGCGGCCGGTGCCCATGGAGACGCTCAGGGGGGCGCGTAGTTCGTAGGCGGCGGCCATCTGGGTGCTGACGAGGGTTTTCAGGTCGTCGAGTTCTCCTGGGGCGACTTCGAAGACGAGTTCGTCGTGGACCTGGAGGAGCATGCGGGAGGTGAGGCCGGCGTCGCGGAGGGCGCGGTCGACGTTGAGGCTGGCGACCTTGATGATGTCGGCGGCCGAGCCCTGGATGGGGGCGTTGAGGGCCATGCGTTCGGCCATCTCGCGGCGCTGGCGGTTGTCGGAGTTGAGGTCGGGCAGGTAGCGGCGGCGGCCGAGGATGGTCTCGGTGTAGCCCTCCTGGCGGGCCTTGGCGACGATGTCGCGGAGGTAGTCGCGGACGCCGCCGAACTGCTCGAAGTACTCCTCCATGAGGCCGCGCGCCTCGTCCGGGGAGATCCGCAGCTGCTGGGAGAGGCCGTAGGCGGACAGGCCGTAGGCGAGGCCGTAGTTCATGGCCTTGATGCGCGCGCGCAGTTCGGAGTCGATCTGCTCGGGCGGCAGGCCGAAGACGCGGGACGCCGTGATGGTGTGGAAGTCGGCGCCGGAGCCGAAGGCCTCCAGGAGCGCGTCGTCCTCCGAGAGGTGCGCCATGATGCGCAGCTCGATCTGGGAGTAGTCGGCGGTGAGGAGGGACTCGTAGCCGTCGCCGACGACGAAGGCCTCGCGGATCTGGCGGCCTTCGGCGGTGCGGATCGGGATGTTCTGCAGGTTGGGGTCGGTGGAGGAGAGCCGCCCGGTGGCGGCGATCATCTGGTTGAACGTGGTGTGGATGCGGCCGGCGTCGTCGGCCATGGGGATCAGGGAGTCGACGATGCTCTTGAGCTTGGCGACCTCCCGCCACCGCAGGATGTGCTCCAGGACGGGGTGGCCGTCCTTCTCCAGGAGGGTCGTGAGGGCCTCGGAGTCGGTGGTGTAGCCGGTCTTGGTGCGCTTGGTCTTGGGGAGGTTCAGCTCGTCGAACAGGACCTGCTGGACCTGCTTGGGCGAGCCGAGGTTGAACTCGCGCCCGACGGCGGCGTGGGCCAGCTGCTCCTGCTCCTTGACCTGGCCGCCCAGGGACGCCGACAGGCCCGCCAGGTGGTCGGCGTCGACGGCGATGCCGGCGCGTTCCATGGCGGCGAGGACGCCGACCAGCGGCAGCTCGACCTCGCGCAGGAGGCGGGTGGCGCCGCGCTTGTCGAGGTCCTTGTCGAGGACGTCGGCGAGCTCGGTGACGGCGCGGGCGCGGACGGCGAGGGCTTCGGCGGCCTCTTCCTCTCCGGAGCCGTCCAGGGTGAGCTGGCCGGAGTCCTCGGTCTCGCTGCGCAGCTCGCGGTGCAGGTAGCGCAGGACGAGGTCGGCGAGGTCGAACGTGCGCTGGCCGGGGAGCGCGAGGTAGGCGGCGAGCGCGGTGTCGCTGGTGACGCCCTCCAGCCGCATGCCGCGCGCGGCGAGCGCCAGCATCGGGCCCTTGGCCTCGTGGATCGCCTTGGGGCGGGCGGGGTCGGCGAGGTAGGCGGCGAGGGCGCGCTCGTCGTCCTCGATCAGCTCGGCCGGGTCGAGGTGGACGGCGGGGCCCTTGACGGACGCCAGCGCCAGCGCGGTGATCTCGCCGGTGCCGCGGCCCCAGGTGCCGGTGACGGCGACGCCGATCCGGTCGGCGGTGTTGGCGTCGAGCCAGGCGCCGAGGGCGCCGGGTTCGAGCGGCTCCACCTCGACGTCGAAGCCCTCATCGGCCTCGGGCTCGGCCGCCGAGATCGAGGAGTACAGCCGTTCGCGCAGGACGCGGAACTGCAGCGAGTCGAACAGGGTGTGGATCTCCTCGCGGTCCCACTGGCCCATCGTCAGCTGCGGCGGCGTCAGCTCCAGGCCGACCTCGCAGTCGAGCTTGTTGATCTGCTGGTTGCGCAGCACGCCGGACAGGTGCTCGCGCAGGTTGTCGCCGGCCTTGCCCTTGATCTCGTCGACGCGGTTCACGAGGGTGTCGAGGTCGCCGTACTTGGTGAGCCACTTGGCGGCGGTCTTCGGGCCGACGCCGGGCACGCCGGGCAGGTTGTCGCTGCTCTCCCCCACGAGGGCGGCGAGCTCGCGGTACCGCTCGGGCGGGACGCCGTACTTGGCCTCGACGGCGGCGGGGTCCATCCGGGCGAGCTCCGACACGCCGCGGACGGGGTACAGGATCGTCACCGAGTCGTCGACCAGCTGGAACGCGTCGCGGTCGCCGGTGACGATGAGGGTCTGCATCCCCGCGCGGGTGGCCTGGACGGACAGCGTGGCGATGATGTCGTCGGCCTCGAACCCGGCGACCGAGAGCCGCGGGATGCGCAGCGCGTCCAGCACCTCGAAGATCAGGCTGACCTGGCTGCGGAACTCGTCGGGCGTCTTCTGCCGGCCGGCCTTGTACTCGACGTACTGCTCGTGCCGGAACGTCGGCTCGGAGCGGTCGAACGCCACCGCGATGTGGGACGGCTGCTCGTCGCGCAGCACGTTGATGAGCATCGAGGTGAAGCCGTACACGGCGTTGGTCGGCTGCCCGTCGGTCGTGGAGAAGTTCTCCACGGGCAATGCGAAGAACGCCCGGTAGGCCAGGGAGTGGCCGTCGAGCAGCAGAAGCCGGTCGCGCTTGTCAGGGGTCGTCGGTGAGGTCGCCACACCAGGACTCTAGTCTGCGCGTACGACAGTTTTGTGGAGGCGTAAGTGACTGACACCGACGGCGCGAGCCCGGAGGACCTGGGCGCGAAGATCCTCGCGGGGGAGGAGTTCGACGCGCACGGCGACCTGGCGAAGAACATGGGCGTCGAATACCTGGAGGCCTCGGCCGAGCGCGTCGTGGGGCGCATGCCGGTCAAGGGCAATACCCAGCCGTACGGGCTGCTGCACGGCGGCGCGTCCTGCGTGCTGGCCGAGTCCCTAGGCTCGGTGGGCGCGGCCCTGCACGCGGGCCCGGACCGCATCGCCGTCGGGATCGAGATCAACGCCACCCACCACCGGTCCGCCACCGACGGGTTCGTCACGGGCGTGGCGACCCGCGCGCACGGGGGCCGCACCCTCGCCACCTACGACATCGTCATCACCGACGACCAGGACCGGCGGGTCTGCACCGCGCGCCTCACCTGCATGCTGCGCGACGCCCCGCCCGGCCGCTGACACGGCGTGATCCGCGCTTTCTTTGCGATGCGCGCCCCCGGGTCTGTAGCGTGGATCAGACCGGCCCGGGGTCACCGAGTAGACAACGTACGCGCCCGGGGAAGGTTCGTACGGCCCCAAAGGTGACCCCGGGTCAACGCATGTCCGGGGACGGTCGCGCCCCCCGACACCGGCGTAGGTCCGTCACCGGTTGCGGTTGGGTTGCGAAACGATCCCGCCCGTTCACCCGTTCCGGGCGCCGGACGTACCGTCCGAGCATGCGCCACGCTGACACGCGCACCCCCGGCCCGCGCCCCCGGCACCGGGCGGGCACCGCTCGCGCGGGCACCGTCCTCGCGGGCGCCGCGCTCGCCCTCGCCGCGGCCCTCCCGCTCGCGGGGTGCTCCGGCTCCGGGCAGGCCACCTCCCTCCCCGACTACAAGATCCCCGCCGAGAAGGCGCGGGAGGGCGAGGCCGTCCCCGAGGGCAGGACGGGCAAAAGCGCCGACATGCGGTTCACCGTCGTCGGCTTCCGCGAGGCCATGACCGACGTCATGGGCACCCACGCCTCCATGAACGCCAAGGGCGCCTTCACCCGCGTGCGGGTCCTGGCCGTCAACACCGGACGCGACATCCAGGTCTTCGACACCTGGCAGCAGCGGCTCGTCACGACCGACGGCAGGACCTACTCCCCCGACGTCAACGCCACCATGATCAAACGGCAGCCGGAGCGGCTCTCGGTCGGGGCGTCCATGCGCGTCGAGTTCGACCTGTGGTTCGACGTCCCCCGCGGCGCCAGGACCAGGGCCGTCCGGCTGTACGGCTCACCGCCGGTCGGCGCCACCACCGACCCGGACCCCGCCGAGATCAAGCTCCCCTGACCCCCGCGACGCGCAAGGCCCGCCCGGCCCGGACGAACCGGGCCGAGCGGGCCTGACACGCTCGGACGCGCCGCTACTTCGCGGTCCCCTCGCCGGAACCGTCCTCGGGGCCCTCGGCCGCCGGAGCGGGCTCCTCGGCCGCCGGAGCGGCTTCCCCGGCCGCCGGAGCGGCGCCGTCGCCCAGCTCGCCGCCCAGGTAGGCCGCCCGGACCTCCGGGTCGTCCAGCAGGTCCGCCGCGGGCGCCGACTTGACCACCCGGCCGGTCTCCAGCACGTACGCCCGGTGCGCGATCTGCAGCGCCTGCTGCGCGTTCTGCTCCACCAGCAGCACCGTCGTGCCCCGCCGGTTGATCTCCTGGATGATCGAGAAGATCTGCTGGACGAGCATGGGCGCCAGCCCCATCGACGGCTCGTCCAGCAGCAGCACCTTCGGCTCGTTCACCAGCGCCCGGGCGAGCGCG
>NZ_JBEZJP010000446.1:0-6680 GCF_040653175.1 Actinomadura sp. NPDC048032 | reverse complement strand
ATGAAGCCGGCCGCCGAGGGCAACCAGCGCGTGCCCCTCGCCCGGCTCCGCGAGGGAGGGGCGGCACGCGCGGTCCGCCGTCAGGCGGTGCTGTAGGTGGCGAGGGTCTCGTCGGTGCAGGCAAGGCGGAGGCCCGCCTTCTCCAGGACGCGGACCGACGCCGGGTTGGACGGCTCCACGGTCGCGACGACCCTGTCCACGCCGGGCGCGGTCAGGGCGAACGCCGTGATGGCGCGGGCGGCCTCGGTGGCGTACCCGCGGCCCCGCCGGGACGGGACGACGCCGTAACCGAACTCGACGGCCCCGTCCGCGGGCGGCCAGAACAGGCCGACGGCGCCGACCACCAGGCCGGTGGAGCGTTCGATGATCAGGCGCTGGCCGTGCTCGCCCAGCGCGGACGGGTTCCCGGCGACGAAGCCGGCGATGGCCCGGTCGCCTTCGGCGGGGAAGTCGTCCGCCCAGTGGGCGAGCCTGTCACCGGACAGGACGGCGGCGATCTCGCCGGACGTCCACGGCCGCAGGACGAGACGGCCGGTGGTGAGATCCGGTCCGGCCGGGCCCGGCCGGACCGGGTCGGAGTCGGGCAGGCCTGAAGCGGTCAGGTCGGAAGAGGACACGTGTGGCTCCTGGTCGTTCTGGACGACCGGGCCGCGCTCAGTCGCGGGCGGCCCGGACAAGGGCATGCTGAAGAAGCGCCACGCGGGCCATATTCATCAACCTCCCCTGCCGCAGGAACGCCGCAAAGCGTACTACCCGCGGCGGTCAGGGGACCCGGAAGCCGCGGAAGGTCACGTGCCTCCGTGTCTCGAAGCCGAGTCGTTCGTACAGGGCGATCGCCCGGGTGTTCGCCTCGGCCACGTGCAGGAACGGGTGGTCGTTCCGGGCCATGACGCGCGTCGCGAGCGCGCGTATCAGGCGGGCGGCGTGGCCGCGCCCGCGCGCCTCGGGGGCGGTGCAGACGGTGCTGATCTCCGTCCATCCCCGGGGCCGGAGCCGTTCGCCCGCCATGGCCACCAGCACGCCGTTGTCGCGGACGCCGAGATAGGAGCCGAGTTCGCGGGTGCGCGGCCAGAACGGTCCGGGCCGGGTCCGCGCGACGAGGTCGAGCATCTCGGGCACGCTGTCCGCGCCGAGTTCGACGATGCCGGGGTCCGCCGCGCCGGGGCCGGTCTCACCGCTCCCGGACCAGACCATCTGGAGGCCTTCCAGGACGAAGACCGGCTCCCAGTCCGGCGGCGGGGTCGCGGGGCTGCTGAACATGTCGGCGAGTTCGCCCCGCCCGAGAAGCCGGGCGAGGTCGGCCCACTCCGCGGCGTCCGGGTCGGCGGACACCGTGGAGAAGGTCGAGACCTCCGGCGGGTAGGTGGCGGTCCGGCCGAGCCGGCGGGCGAGGTGCGCGTGGTGACCGCGGAGCGACTCGCGCACGGGATCGTCGAGCGCGGCGTCGTCGCGGTCCGCCATGGTGCAGCACCTCTCCAGGCCGTACGGGGGATTCGGCGCCCTGGATGCTAGTCGGCGGGGACGTAGGGCGGTGCGACGCCCCAGCCCCAGTGCGGCATGGGGGCTTCGAGGGGCGGCTTCGCGTCCGGCTGGGAGTTGGCGAGGGCGATGCGCGTGCCCCACTCGATGTAGGACGCGAACGCGGCGCGGAACTCCGGGTCGTCCGGGAGGCCGACCTCGTCCGCCGCGTCCATGAGGAGCGAGACCCAGCGGCGCCGCTGCGCCTCGGTGATGGACTTGCCGAGGTGATGGCGCACCATGGCGGCGTAGCCGCCGCGCTCGCGGCCGTAGCGCTCCGGCCCGCGGAAGACCTCGCCGAGCCACGCCGCGACCCACTTCGGGTGGTCGGGCGCCATGTGCTCGAAGAGCGGGCGCAGCAGGTCGTCCTTGAGGACGTTCGTGTAGAAGTGCTCGGTGAGCCGCTCCAGCGCCGCGCTCCCGCCCGCCCAGTCGTACATGGTCGGGACGGACGAGCCGGCGCCGCGCACCGCCGTCCGCTCGTAGTGCCGCATCTCCTCGATCCGCTGGACGTACGGCTTGATCTCGGCGAAGAACGCGGGGAAGTGCTCGCCGCCCCGGAAGCCTCGCATGTGGCCGTCGGCCGACGTCCAGCCGATGCGCAGGATGTAGGACGACGGCTCGTCGACGCACCTGGACAGCTCGTAGTCCACGCACTCGGGGGCTGCGGCGAGGGGGACGGAGGCCCGCGCGTAGGCGGCCTCGAAGTCCTCCGCGTCCTGCGGGTCGATGCGGTAGCGGATGTACTCGACGATCATGGCGCCCCCAGGCTGCTTCCGGTCGGATTATCACTGTAATCCTGTAATCATCCGACCGGAAGCGAAACGATCAATCCTGGCGGGGTGAGCGGCGGAACCAGGCGACGGCGCCCGCCGCCGCCGCGAGGACCAGGGCGGCCAGACCGATCCAGAGCCAGCCCGACGAGCCCCCCTGATCGTCGGTGTCGTCTGTGGAGACGATGGTCTTCCGGACCGGCGAGGGGAAGGGCGGCCGGGCGGCCCCGGACGAGCCCCGCACGGTGAACGTGTAGGCGCCCTCGACCGGATGGCCGTCCGAGGCGACGACGCGCCAGCCCACGGTGTACTTCCCGTCGGGCGGCGTGCGGCCGACGGCCTGGGTGACCTTGTTGTCGACCGCCCGCGCGGGCCCGGTCTGGTACTGCCTGCCCGACCCGTCGGTCACGACCACGCGCGGCAGCCGTACCGGATCGCCGTACGTCAGGACGATCTGGGACGGGGCCGCGACCGTCGCGTCCTTCTCGGGACTCGCCGACGTCAGCGCGGTGTGCGCCGACGCCGGGACCGCGGTCGCCGCCAGGATCGCCGTGAGCGCCGTCAGGATCGCCGCGAGCACCGCCGCCCCGGCGGCCCCGCGCAGCGCCGCCCGGGTCATGCCCGGCTCCGCGCCCGGGTCACGCCGTAGGCGCCGACCGCGACGCCGGCCACGCCGACGGCGATGCCGATGCCGCCGAGCAGCCGGGCCGTTCCGTCGCCGGACGACGCGGACGATGCGGCGGCGGGCTTCACCTGCGCGGTCAGGCCGGCCGTGGCCGCCGAGCCCTTGGGGAGGAGCTTCAGCACCGGCGAGGGGTGCTCCGGCTCGTTCGCCCCCTCGGCGGGGGGCTCCTCCCACTTGACGACCTCTCCGCCGGAGTAGGTCTGGTCGGCCTTGAACACGAGCTGGTCGGTGTCGGTGGGCAGCGGCCCCATCGAGACGTCGAACTCCTCGAACCGGCCGGGCTCGATCCTGCCGCCGCTCCAGGTGATCTTCGTGACGGCCTCGGTCAGCTCGCCGCCCTCGGTCTTCACCGGCGTCGGCAGCTTGGACTTCTCGACCTTCACCGTCCAGCCGGGCAGCGGCCGGACCGACACCGACGACAGCGGGTGGTCGGCCGGCAGGCTCACCACGAGCTTGGTGGTCGAGGCGTCGTCGCGCTCGTTCGGCACCCGGAACGAGACCTTGGTGTACGAGCCCTGCTCGGCGGTTCTGGGGTTGACGCTGACGTGCGCGGACGCCGCCGCGGCCAGGCCGATCACGGACAGGGCGGCGAGGGACGCGACGGCGCCGGCGCGCCGGGCGTGCGGAAGGAAGGGCATTGCGGAACTCCGTTCGAGACGTACGGGAATGTCCGGGCGCCGCGAGTCGGCGTCCGGTGACGTACGGCGCTCCGGCTCAGGAGTGAGCGAGCGCCCTCGAACGCGGAGGGGGACCCCGCCGGACGACCTGGTGCCGCAGGACGCGCCCGGTGGCCGTGACGGCGGCCGCCGCGGGCGCCGTCCGGAGGGGGCGGGCCGGAGGCTCGGCCGGCTCCACGGCGAGCAGGGCCAGCAGCAGCCGGATCGGGCGGTCGGCGAGGGCGGCGACCCGCCGGGCGAGCGACCACGCGGCCCGCTCGCCGCGCCGCAGCCACCACGCGGCCACCAGCGCGGCCGTGCAGTGCGCGAGCGTCATCGCCAGGCCGTTCCCGCCGTGGGCGGCGGGGACCGCGACGGGTTCCGCGGCGCCCGTCATAGTGGCGTGCGCCGCGGGCGCGTGGTGGGGCGCGGTGGCCGCCGTGAACAGCGTGTGCAGGGCGAACTGGCCGCCGAGGAGCCCGCCCAGGATCGTCGCGAGCGAGCGCTCGTGGCCCGCCAGCACCAGCGTCACGCCGAGGACGGCGCCGAAGCCCGTGAGCGCCGCCCAGGCCGGCACCGCCGCGCCGCCCGCCAGGGCGTGCCCGAGGGTCGCCAGCGTCGCGCACACGGTGGCGAACACCACCGCGCGCGCGGGCCGGAACAGCGGCTGCGGCGCATGGGGGCTCATGACGGCCCCCATCGTCCCATCCCCTGCGCGCTCTGCCCAGCCGCCCCCGGACATCCGCCGCCACGCCCAACATCTTGGGGTTGTGCGTTGATCGTCGACTAGATGTAGGGTTCAGTCCCGTGCTGGTCCGCCCCCGCCGTTCGCGGCGGGGGCGGCGTGAGAGGGAACCCGGTGGGAATCCGGGACTGCCCCGCAGCGGTGAGCGGGAACGACCGCCGTCATCGAGCACTGGGCCTGGCGGCCCGGGAAGCGACGGCCAGTAGGACGCCTCGGCAGAGGCGGCGCCCGCGAGTCCGAAGACCTGCCCGCACGCGAGGCCGGGAGACCGGCCTCATCGGGGGTCCGGGTCCGTCCCGGATCGACACGTCCAGGCCTCGCGGGTGGGCCGGGGACGGAGCGCGGCCTGCCGCCGCGCGCCGTTCGCATGCCTCCGCGAGGCGGCATGCGAGGGGAGATGCACGTGACACAGGTTCTGGCCGCGCCGCCCGCGGAGATCGCCGCCGAGGTCGAGGCGGCCTGCGAGGGGGTGCCGGGCGCCGAGGCCGGGCGGGTGCTGGCCGCGGTCCGGTCCGCGGACGGGCTGGACGCGGCGGCCCTGCGGGACCTCGCGATCGGGGAGGCCGCCGCGCTCATCCCCGCCGAGCCCGGGTACTCCAGGGTGGCCGCGCGGCTGCTCGGCGTCCGGATCCGGGAGGAGGCCGCGGCCGCCGGCGTCCGGACGTTCGCCGAGTCGGTCGCCGCCGCGCACCGCGAGGGACTCCTGGCGGACGACCTGGCCGCCTTCGTCGCCGCCGGGTCCGCCGCGCTGGACGCCCTCGTCGACGACGGCGCCGACGACCGCTTCGAGTACTTCGGGCTCCGGACGGTCTATGACCGGTACCTGCTCAGGCACCCGAGGTCGCGGCTCGTCCTGGAGCGCCCGCAGCACTTCCTCCTCCGGGTGGCGTGCGGGCTCGTCGTTCCCGGCGAAGTCGGGCCGGGGGGTGTGGGGGGCCGGCTCCCCACCGGTGACATGGCGGCGGTCGAGGAGGCCGCCGAGCTGTACGCGCTGCTCAGCACCCTGTCGTACCTGCCCAGCTCGCCCACGCTGTTCAACTCCGGGGCCCGCCGCCCGCAGCTCTCGTCGTGCTTCCTGCTCGACTCGCCGCGCGACGAGCTGGAGTCCATCTACGACCGGTACGGGCAGGTCGCGCGGCTCAGCAAGTACGCGGGCGGCATCGGCGTCTCCTGGACGCGGGTGCGGTCGCGGGGCTCGCTGATCCGGGGCACCAACGGGCACTCCAACGGGATCGTCCCGTGGCTGCGCACGCTCGACTCGTCCGTCGCCGCCGTCAACCAGGGCGGCCGCCGCAAGGGCGCGGCGTGCGTCTACCTGGAGCCGTGGCACGCCGACGTCGAGGAGTTCCTGGAGCTGCGCGACAACACCGGCGAGGACGCCCGCCGCACCCACAACCTCAACCTGGCCAACTGGATCCCGGACGAGTTCATGCGCCGCGTCGAGGCCGACGCGACGTGGTCGCTGTTCGACCCGAAGGAGGTCCCCGAGCTGGTCGACCTGTGGGGCGACGAGTTCGACGCGGCCTACCGGGCGGCGGAGCGGGAGGGGCGGTTCGTCCGGCAGGTCCCGGCCCGCAAGCTGTACGGGCGCATGATGCGGACGCTCGCGGAGACGGGCAACGGCTGGATGACGTTCAAGGACGCCGCCAACCGCGCCTGCAACCAGACCGCCGAGCCCGGCAAGGTCGTCCACCTGTCGAACCTCTGCACGGAGATCCTGGAGGTGACGGGCGACCGCGAGGCCGCCGTCTGCAACCTCGGGTCGGTGAACCTGGCCGCGCACGTCGGGCCGTCCGGCGTCGACTGGGAGCGGCTCCGGTCGACGGTCCGCACCGCCGTCCGGTTCCTGGACCGCACCATCGACCGGGGCTTCTACCCGACTCCCGAGGCGGAGAAGGCCAACCGCAAGTGGCGGCCGGTCGGGCTGGGCGTGATGGGCCTCGCGGACGTCTTCTTCACGCTGCGCCTGCCGTTCGACTCGGCCGAGGCGCGCGAGCTGTCGACGCGCATCGCCGAGGAGATCGCCCTCGCCGCCTACAACGCGTCCGCCGACCTCGCCGCCGCCCACGGGCCGCTGCCCGCCTACGGCGCGACCCGCACCGCGCGCGGCGAGCTCCACCTGGACCACTTCCCGGACGCGGCGCCGTCCCGTCCCGCCGACTGGGACGCCCTGCGCGCCCGGGTCGCGGAGGTGGGCCTGCGCAACTCGCTGCTCGTCGCGATCGCGCCGACCGCGACGATCGCGTCCATCGCGGGCTGCTACGAGTGCATCGAGCCGCAGGTGTCCAACCTGTTTAAGCGCG
>NZ_JBEZJP010000445.1:0-6712 GCF_040653175.1 Actinomadura sp. NPDC048032 | reverse complement strand
TTGCCCGCCGCCCGCTCACGGGACTCCCCTCGTTCAGCGGGCCGGCAGTCAGCCAGTCGGAGGTACCGTACGGCACCCAGACCGTGCTGTGGCACCGGTAAGGGCGAAGGCGTAGTCGTCCCAGCACTGCTCAAGGGAGTAACCGGTCACGCCGTGGCCGGCCAGAGCGCGGTGGTAGGCGGCGGCCAGGTCGCGGGCGGGCAGGCCGACGGTGAGGGTCTGCCAGTCGACCGCGGCGACGCCGGGCCCGCCGCCGGTCACGGCTGCCCCGCACGGGCGCGGCCTGGGTTACGAGGCAGGCCCTCGAACCGGTCGGCGGGTCGCACCGCCCGGTAGGCGTCGATGATCGGGGCCAGCTCGGCGGGGGTGGCGCCGTGCAGGACCACGCTGTCGGCGCCGGCGTCGAACTGGGCGAGGACGCGTCGCGCGCACCGTTCGGGAGAGCCGGTCGCCGCCGCCTCCAGCCAGTGCTCGGGGAGCAGCCCGGCGAGGTGGCGGAGTTCGTCCGGCGTGGCGAGCGCGTCGAAGGCCCCGGGGTAGCCGTCGACCAGGTCGTCGGCGCGGAAACGGGCCAGGTCGGCCGGATCCCACTCGTTGACCCGGACCAGCAGGTCCCCGTAACCCTGCAGGTAGGTGGCCAGGCGGCCGACCAGCTTGCGCAGGCGGGCCTCCTCGTCCAGATGGTCGCCGACCGTGGCCAGGACCGACCACACCCGCACCGAAGCGGGGTCGCGGCCCGCCGCCGCGGCGCCCCGGCGGATCGAGGAGACCGCACGGGCCAGGGTCCGGTCGGTGAAGAAGGTGTGCAGGACGACCCCGTCGGCGACCCGGCCGGCGAACTCCAGGGTGCGCTCGCCCATCGCCACGAGCATGATCGGAATGTCTTCGCGGAACGCGGGGTCCTGGCTGAGGTACGGATGGCTTCCGGCGGGACCGTCGTGCCCGACGACCGCCTCTCCCCGCCCCAGGCCGAGCGCGAACCGGCCGCCGGACATCCGGTGCATCGTCGTGGCGAGCGTCGCGGTGACCAGGGGGTGGCGCAACGATCAGAACATCGTCTGTTACCCGCCGGGGCGGAACCGGGTGCGGTACGCGGCCGGGCTGAGGGCGAAGAAGTGCCGGAACCGGCGGCTCGCGTAGTTCGGATCGTGCCAGCCGACGAGCCTTCCGATCGCTGCAACGGACAGGTCGGTCTCGATGAGGAGCGCCGCCGCGCGCTCTGCTCGCAGCCTGCCCAGATAGGTCATGGGCGGAACTCCGAGATGCGCTGTGAACATACGAGTCAGGTAGGGAGGCGACAAGTTCACCGTGGAGGCGAGCTCGTCCAGGTTCCACGCCCGCTCGATATCGCTCTCCAAGGACTGCACTGCGGCCAATACAGCGGGGTGGACGTGGTCGGTTCGTTCGCCGGTGGCGCCCGTGGAGCCATGTGCTTCTACCCCGCCCAGAAGGCAGAGCAGGATCCCGACCCACACCGCGTAGACCGGGCCGGGACGAAGGGCCGGATCGGAACCGGGCTCACCCGCGGTTTCCGCCAGGCCGGTTTCGACCACTCGCAGCGCCGTGGGGTCCAGCCGCAACGGGTGACCGGCAGGCCGGCCGGATCGGCCGGCGACGTGCAATGAGCGGCCGATGTGCGGGGCGGCGCGCAGCCAGGCCAGCTCGTGTCGAAAGGCCTCCGGGCTGACATACAGGTTGTAGACGGTCAGGCGGTCGCAGTCGCGGTAACCGTGCCAGTCGCCCGGACGGAGCATCGTCACCGCGCCGCGGACGAGAGGCTGCTCGCCCGCGGCCGAGACGTGCGTGGCGGTGCCACCGGTGACGACGGCGAGCTCGATGAAGTCATGGCTGTGAGAGGCGGTGTCGCTCCGCAGCTCGAACCGCTCGGCGGCGATGGGCGGCCGACCCGGCGGAAAAACCTCCGCATGCCGCACGCGATGCACCGGACCTCCCCTCGATTAACGCTTGTCAAGATCGTGCTACGCCTGTCGGGCTCTCGTGCTAGCCGCCCGGCGGAGGCGGCGGCGACAGTTGTCGAGACGCCAACCTCCAGAAGGCAAGGAAGACAGCCATGGCAGCAGCCGGTGCCGAAACCCGCACCACTCCGGACGACCTCTCCGAGGACACCGTGTCAGCGTATCGCCGTGACGGTTTCGTCCACCTGCCCGGAGTGATCTCCCGGGCCGACGCGGGCAGGTTCGCCGAAGCCGCGATGGCGGCCCGCACCACCGTCCGGGACCACCACAACGGGACGATCTTCACGCAACTGCTCCAGCTGTGGCGTCACGACGAGACGCTGCGCGAGCTCACCCTGAACCCCGACCTGGCGGCCATCGCCGCCCGGCTGGCGGGGATCCCGCTGCGGCTGTGGCACGACCAGCTGCTGATCAAAGAGCCGAGGAACGGGGCCGCGACAGAGTTCCACCAGGACCAGCCGTACTGGCCGCACGCCGGTTCACGGCATGCGCTCTCGGCCTGGGTGGCGCTGGTGGACGTGCCGGTCGACCGCGGCTGCATGACGTTCATCCCGGGCTCCCAGCACCTGGACGGCCTGCGACCACAGGATCTGTCCGACCATGCCGACATGTTCGCCGTGGCGCCCGAACTGCTGTGGGAACGGCGCGTCACGGTTCCCCTGCGCGCGGGCGACTGCACATTCCACAACTCTCGCCTCGCCCACAGCGCCACACCCAACTTCACCGGCGACCCTCGAATCGCCCACGTCATCATCTACGTGGACGCTGACCTGACCTTGGCGGCCGAACCGGCGCACCCCGTCACCGACCAGCTCGGCCTGACCGTGGGCGGCTCCCTTCCGGACGAGCATTTCCCGCGCTTCGCCGAGCTCATCGAAGGGCCGCAGCCGGGAACCACTCCAACGACCTGAATGGTCGGACCGCGGGAGGTCGGCGACCCGGCGGCGAGAAGGCCAATTCAAATTCCGTCGCGCTGATCAGCAGCGTCATGGATGATGCTGCCCTGACAGGGTCCGGGAATGGTCGCGGCTTGCAGGCCCGCAGTCCGATATCCGGCTTGCGCCCGCCGCGACCTGACGGACGGTGGTATCCGAGCAGCTTTTGTGCCGGGGACCACTTTAGAGCTGAGCAAGGCAGCGGGACCGAGGTAACGGGGAATGCCCTGGATGGATGACAAGGCCAACCTGTGGTCTAACTGGGAATCAGTACCTCAGCCCCCGGACGACGGTGAGCCTTCGTCGGACTTACCTCGGCCCGGGGCGGCGGAGGAATTGCGGCCGGTGGCAGAGGGCGCGCCTCTGGACGATCTGGCCGAGCTCACGCCGGAGGAAGCATCCGCGCTGGAGTCGGACCCCCGCATCGCCGCGGCGGCCCTGAGGCCGGAGAACGTCCAGGACATCCTCGCCGAGCAGTCGCGAAGCGATCGGGGTGCGGACGGGCGGGGCCGAGTCCCCTACGGCGACGCCGGGTTGCGCGGGGGGCCGGTCAAGATCCCGTCTACGGCCAACCCGCTCACCGGGCAGCGTGCGGGCAGCCCGGCCGCGGGCCCCCATGCTCCAGAGGATGCGCCCGGAAACGACGACACGTCCTCGGGCGGGGTCAAGAAGGCGGTGGCGGACGCCGCCAAGAGCGCCGCCAGGAACGCCGCGAAGAACGCCGCCGAGGAGGTCGCGGGCAGGTACGGCCTGTCGATGCCGGAAGGCGATTCCACGGGCGAGAAGATCGCCCATGGCGCGGGCCAGGGCGCCAACTTCGCTCTCGGCCGCTATCTCGACCGGTACGCGCCCGGGGTCTTCGACAGGGTCATGAGCAATAGGCTCGGCCGCTGGTTGGTGATGCGGAGGCTCAAGGGGTCTGTCGCCGGGCGGTTCGTGCCGGAGTCGTTCTGGAAAGGTTTCCAGGCCAAGTACACCAAGAGCGACAACAAGAAGGAGAAGGCCGGCGGTACGGGGTCGGACAAGGAGAATCAGCACGGGAAGCTCAAGGTGCTGCTGGGCGTCGGGCTGCCGGTCCTCGTCCCGTTCCTGTGCATCGTGCTGATCGCCGCAATGATTCTGGGCGTCGACGTCGACGACGGCCCGGAGTCGCAGCCGGAGGCGGCCTCGGACGAAAAGGTCGCCGCGTACTTTCCCGGAGGCTGGCAGCAGATCCTGAAGCAGGCGTCGGAGCAGACGTCGGGCAGCGCGCAGGACTACTCCGAAGTGCCCTGGACCATTCTGGCGGGTCTGGCCAAGGCGCAGACCGACTTCGCCCGCTACAGCCCGTACGACAACGTCGATCGCGATCCGGGGCGCGAGGCGAAGGAGGTCCCCGGCGGGGACGGCTCCGCCGACGGGGGCACGAACACGAACGTCAGCAACACCGTCGGCGCCGGGCCGGGGCCCGTCCAGGGGGTCACCGGGGCCGGCTCGGCCGCCACCGTGCCGGGCACCGACGACGATCACGTCGCGCCGCCGGACGGGGATCTCAGCCACCAGCTCGGCTGGTTCCTCTGGGCGCTGCGCATGCAGGAATCGGGCGGCGACTACACCAAGAACGCCGGGACGAAGAAGAGCAGCGCCTGCGGCGCCTACCAGTACATCACGAGCACCTGGAACAACTACGCGGGCTACCGGAGGGCGTGCCAAGCACCGCCGAGCGTGCAGGACCGCCGGGCCAAAAGGGACGTCCTCACCAATTGGAACAGGTTCCACAAGTGGCAGCAGGTCGCGGTCGAGCACTTCACCGGCAGCTGGGGGGACTCCCCGGAGAAGTGGCACCAGTGTCCGGGGGCGTGTGATTTCAACCCGACGGCCTGGAAGTACGCGGACGGCGTGATGTCGAAGATGCGGGCCGCGGCACGGGACCACCCGGCCGGAGCCGGCCCGGGCGGAGTCCAGCCCGCCTCGTTCCTCGTCGCGCCCGGCGGGCCCGGGGTCCAGGACGCCGCGTTCCGGGCGGGCGCCGGGTCGTCGGAGACCGCGGCAACGGGCCTGCACGCGGGCGGCTGCGACGTCGCCGATCCGGACCCCGACATCGGCGGCAAGGACGATCAGGGCTCCGGTCCGTACCTGCTGACCCCCGCGGCATCGGGCCAGATGCGGATGCACGATCTCGATCCGCAGAACCCGTGCCAGTCCTCGTACTTCGTCGCCTTCGAGCTGGTCAAGGCGGCGGAGAAAGTGCACCGCGACCCGAAGAGCCCCCGCTGGAAGGCCGACGGCGACGGGAAGGACCAGGCCGGCGCCCGCAGGTACTGGAGCAAGGTCATCGAGACCTCCGGGATCTTCATGGACCGCAGCCCCGACCCCGGCGCTCCGTGCGCGGTCCCCCCGCCGGACGACCCGAGCAGACCGTGGCCGGTCAGCTTCAAGATCATTTCGATCTGGCGCTGCGAGGCCACGCGCCTCCAGGACCTCTATCTGGTCAGCGGCGGCTCCTACGACCAGAAGGGCGACTTCGGCTACACCGTCGAGACCGACCGGGCCACCGCCACGGGGATCCTCGTCAACGAGGCCCTGTCGGTCAGCTACGGGGCCGGGCACTGGAAGACCGACGAGTGCGACAACTCCAAGGACGATCGCCAGGGCGTCTTCCCGATGACCAAGAAGGAGGCGGAGGAGGCCCACATCGAGAACCGGTGCGACGTGGACGGCGACATCGCCGGCGCCGCCGATCTGGTGCTGTCCGTCGAGAAGGTCCCGCCCAAGGATCGTCCGCACGACCTCGGCGTCTTCCAGCCGATGGTCGGCGGCTGGCAGAAGATCAGCATCGCGATGGGCAACGACCTCGGGCTCTTCTCCAGGGTCGGGCCCGCGCAGGAGGACTACACCCCGTCGGACGCGTGCACCGCAGTGATGAGGCGCTTCCTCACGGCGATGGCTCCGCACTCGGCGGCCTTTGCCACGCTGCAGGACCCGCCGGACGCCACGTCGCTGCACACGACCTGGGAGCCGAAACTGCAGGCTCTGGAGACGACATACGGGATCCCTGATCCCATAGACGACAAGGCCTGCGTGGTCGGCTCCTGGTCGGCGGGGTACAGCGCCACGCTCTCCCGGATCGCCACGGACCTGTCCGGCGGTGCGGACGCCGCCAATCTCAAAGGCCTGGCCAGTTTCTACCAGGCCAGGGAGGAGGCCAATCGGCGGGCCGATCCGGTGTCCGGCCGGGACGGCCTGGTGATCCCGCGGCTGGCGCCACGTCCGCTGAAGGAGATCAGCGTGCCGGTCGGCTCGCAGGACAGTGACGCCTGGTCGCGGCTCGGCACCTCCGAGAGCGTGGCCCTGCCCCTGCAGAAGGTCGCCGTCGACTACGCCTGGTTCTTCGGCGGCGTCATCCCGCCGTTCGACAGTGCCGGCAAGAGCCTGTCCGGCACCCCGCTCTCCCCGTCGACACCGGTGTACCAGGGCGGTGACGGATCTGCCGCCCGGGTCATCAGCGTGGCGACGTCACTGATCGGGACGGGAGACAGAGGCGGCCGCGACAACAACCTCAACCAGTACAACCAGTACAACGGTGAGCCCTGGTGCGCCGACTTCGTGAGCTGGGTGATCGACAAAGCCGGGGCCACGAAGGCGTACTGGAACAGCCCGACGGGGACACCGGCCCACCGGTGGGCGGGCGTCTGGCAATGGCGGGCCGCGGGACGAGCCCTCCCCGTCAGTGAGGCACGACCAGGGGACCTGGCCATCTACGGCGGCGAGGTCACGGTGACGCTCCCGGCGATGGACTACCGCTTCGACCGCGGGCACCGG
>NZ_JBEZJP010000444.1:0-6753 GCF_040653175.1 Actinomadura sp. NPDC048032 | reverse complement strand
GTCGTCTGGCCCGTGCTCGGCTTCGCCTTCGCCCGGGTTCTCGGCTTCGCCTTCGCTGGCGGGTGCGCGGGTGCGCGGGTGCGCGGGTGCGCGCGGGGGTGCTGCGGCTCGGGGGGCTTTTCGGGGGGGGTTGGGGCTGATCAACTGGGGGGTTCGCGGCTTAGACTGGTGGGTCACCTCGGCGGAAGTGGAGACCTGATGGAGAGCAGAAACCCGGCGTTCCGGGGGAGCGCCTTCGACCAGCGGGGCGGAGGGTACGGCGGGGCCGCCTATGCCGCGCCCGGGTACGCGCCGGCCGCCACCAGGACGATGACCATGGACGACGTCGTCGTCCGCGGATTCCTGACGCTCGTGACCCTCGTGGCCACGGCGGCGCTGGCCTGGGCGCTGGTGCCGACCGCGCGCGCCGCGCCCGTGCTGGTCGTGGCGCTCATCGCCGAGATCGGCATCTGGGCGTTCATCGCGTTCGGCCGCAAGGCGAACGCGGCGACGGTGCTGGCGTTCGCCGCCGTCTACGGCGTCGTCGTCGGGATCGTCAGCCACTCCTACAACGACATCTACCACGGAGTGGTCTTCCAGGCGGTGGTCGGGACGGCGCTGGCGTTCGGCGCCACCCTCGCCGTCTACGCGCTGCGCATCGTCCGGGTCACGCCCAAGTTCGCCCGGTTCGTCATGGCCGCCGGGCTCGCGCTGATCGGGCTGATGCTCGTCAACTGGGTCGTGTACCTGTTCGGCGGCGACCACGGCATCGGGATCCGCGACCCCGGCAACCCCCTCGCCTACGTCTTCAGCGTCGTCGCGATCCTCGTCGGCTGCTTCTTCCTGCTGCTCGACTTCGACGCGGTCGAGACCGGGGTGCGGACGGGCGCGCCCGAGAAGTTCGCCTGGTACTGCGCGTTCGGGCTGGTGCTGAGCCTGGTGTGGATCTACCTGGAGATCCTGCGGCTGCTCAGCTACTTCTCCGGGCGCGACTAGGGGTGAGCGTCGGCGTGTTGTGAGCCGGACGCAGTGAGGTCTCCGGTCGGCGCGCTTCGAGAAGAAGGGCCCGGGGTGCCGGGCCCTTCGCCGGAGTTGATATGTCAGGCAGCCGTCCGAGACGCTGTGTGTGCTGGCTCTTTGTCGTAGCGGGTGGTGGCGACCTGCCCGGAGGTCAGCCGCTGACCACCTGGTCGGTCCACGGGAGGTGCAGGTCGTCGCCTGCCCGCCGGGGGACGATGTGGATGTGCAGGTGGAAAATCGTCTGGGTGGCCTCGCCGCCCGCCGAGGTGATCACGTTGCACGGGAACGCCTCGCGGGCGAGCTCGGCCGCCCTGGCCATCGTCGTCGCCGAGACCATCGAGTCCTCGGTGACGTCGTCGACGTGCACGCGGGGCACCACCAGGACGTGGCCCTCCACGACCGGACCGAGCGGCACGAATGCCACCGCGTCCGGCCACTCCCGCACGATCTCGGCAGGAGCCGTACCTTCGATGATCTTGCAGAAAATGCACGAGCGGCGCTCGGTGCTGATCGGCTTGGTCATGGTCATCTCCCCGTTTGCGCGGCGCCCCTGCTGGTTTGCAGGACGCGGCTTCGGGGGACGACCGTGCCCGGCCGGGGCCGTCTGGCAAGTGTGACGTGCGCCGCCCGGGCCGGGCTGCGCATGCGGTCCGGGGGTCGCTCCCGTCCCGGCCGTCCGCGCGCGCCGCAGTGAGCGTTTCGGGGTGGGGTAGCCGGCGTGTTGTGAGCCGGACGCAGTGAGGTCACCGGTAGACGGGCCGGGGCACCCTGGTGGGACGTGCCCGAATGCTGCGGCTCCTTGCAGGCGGTCTACGGGCCGTTCAACACCGGCAACGTAACGGCGCCTGGGCGTGGGTCCTGGCCGGGGCGGCCCACGCGTTGATCAGCCCCGCGCCGGGCGGCGTGGGGCTGATCTGTGCGGGATCTCTGCGCCAAGGTCGTGGCGCGCAGCGGCACGACGGCGGGGACACCCTCTGGCGGGATCCCGCAACGTTCGGTATGACGTTCGATCGGCGCGCCCTCCCCAGGGGAGGCGCGTGCTCAGTAGTGGCGGGCGCGGCGCGTGCGCTCGTGCTCGCGGACCAGGGCCGCGGCGTAGCCGTGGGAGAGGTTGTGCTCCTCGGCCAGCCAGGTGCTGCGTTCCTCGCAGCGCGTGAACGAGGGCCCGTTCTCGATCGTGGTGAACCACTCGGGGATGTCACGTCCGGTGACTTGCGGAATGCGGGCTATCAGCTTGCTGTGCGTCTCCGGCGAGTGGTTCAGTGACAATTGGCACCTCCAGGTCGCGGGGCTCTTCCTGCCGACTCTGCAACACCTCTCCGCATGTGACAACCCCCTAACGGGGACCTATCCATGACGTTATGTAGATCATCCGTAACGGGGATGATCCCCGGAAACGCGCAGGTGGCCCGCAGGGAGCCGCGTGAGGGCGGTTCCGTGCGGGCCACCGTGCAGGGGTCAGGTTTCCGTTTCCCGGGGTAAGGCTGGTCTTACCTTTAGGAGAGGCGCTCCAGGACCATGGCCATGCCCTGGCCGCCGCCCACGCACATCGTCTCCAGACCGAACTGCTTGTCGTGGAACCTGAGGCCGTTGAGGAGCGTGGAGGTGATCCGGGCGCCGGTCATGCCGAAGGGGTGACCGACCGCGATCGCGCCGCCGTTGACGTTCAGCTTGTCGTGGTCGATGCCGAGCTCCTCGGCGGACGGCAGCACCTGCGCCGCGAACGCCTCGTTGATCTCGACGAGGTCGATGTCGCCGATCGTCATCCCGGCCTTGGCCAGGGCCCTGCGGGACGCCTCCACCGGGCCGAGCCCCATGATCTCGGGGGACAGGCCGGTGACGCCGGTCGACACGATGCGGGCCAGCGGGGTGATGCCGAGCTCGGCGGCCTTGGTGTCGCTCATGACCACGACCGCGGCGGCGCCGTCGTTCAGCGGGCAGCAGTTGCCGGCGGTGACCGTCCCGTCCGGGCGGAAGACCGGCTTGAGCTGCGACACCTTCTCGTAGGTGGTGCCGGGGCGGGGGCCGTCGTCCTTGGCCACGACGGAGCCGTCCGGCAGCGTCACGGGGGTGATGTCCTTCTCCCAGAACCCGTTGGCGAGGGCCTTCTCGGCGAGGTTCTGCGAGCGGACGCCGAACTCGTCCTGCGCCTGGCGGGACACGCCGCGCAGGGCCGCCACGTTCTCGGCGGTCTGACCCATCGCGATGTAGATGTCGGGCAGCGCGCCGTCCTCGCGCGGGTCGTGCCACACGGCGGCGCCGCCCTCGCCGGCCTTGGCGGTGCGCTCCTGGGCGTCGGCGAACAGCGGGTTCTGCGTGTCGGGCAGGCCGTCGCTGCTGCCCTTGGCGAACCGGCTGACGGTCTCGACGCCCGCCGAGACGATGACGTCGGCCTCCCCGGCGCGGATCGCGTGCAGCGCCATCCGCGTCGTCTGGAGCGAGGACGAGCAGTACCGGGTGATGGTGGCGCCGGGCACGTTGTCCCAGCCCAGCAGGACCGACACCACGCGGCCCATGTTGTAGCCCTGCTCGCCGCCGGGCAGGCCGCAGCCGAGCAGCAGGTCGTCGATCTGGCTCGGGTCCAGCTGCGGGACCTTCGCCATCGCGGCGGTGACCATCTGGGCGGTGAGGTCGTCGGGCCGGATGTCCTTGAGCGACCCCTTGAAGGCGCGCCCGATCGGCGAGCGCGCGGTTGCGACGATGACTGCCTCGGGCATGTGCGGGTCTCCTTCTCAGCGCCAACGGTGTTACTCACCGGTCACCAGCAATCTAGCCGCTGGCCCCCCGCCCCGTACACGCCGCCCCCCGCGCCTGGTGGACGGAACGTCCAATAAGTGCGGGCTTACCTCGTTCACCTGGGCGAGGTCCCGGCGGCGGGGTGACCGCCGCCCCATGTGTCCGGGACGCCGGGCACCGGAGAGTGGGACCGCCGCCACCGGCCGGGCCATCGCCAGCGCGGGCGAAGCCTCGGCCGGCACCCCGGACCGCCGGGGCCCGCCACCGGTGACCGGGCGGGCTCCGGCTCCGTGAGCGCCGGGCCGTCCTCCCGGGGAAGGTGTCCGGCCGCGTGGCGCCGGGGCAGGTGCCGCAGCGGGTACCGCAGGGTGGCCCAGCGGCCCCGGGGGCCGCGGTCGAGCCCGGCGACGGACGCGCCGCTGACCTCCGTGCCGGCCCGCTCGGCGGCCTCGGCGGCGGCGAGGTAGACGGGCAGGACGTCCGCGGCCAGGTGGTCGGACAGATCGTGCCCCAGGCCCAGCGCGGCCGCCATCGACGGCAGCACGGCGGCCGACGCGGCGGCGTAGCCGCGGGCGGACGGGTGGTAGCGGTCCTCGCTGAACATCGCGAGCGGGTCGGCGGCGAACTCGTGGCCGAGCAGGTCGCCGAGCGACACCGAGCGGCCGCCGCGCTCGACGACGGCGATCGTCTGGGCGGCGGCGAGCTGCCGGCTCGCGCGGCGCGCGAACCAGCGCAGCGGCGGCATCAGCGACTTCACGGAGCCGAGGTCGGGGCAGGTGCCGACGACGACCTCGCCGCCGGCGCCGCGCAGCCGCTCCACCGCGCGGGCCAGGTGCCGGACGGACTCGGCGGCCGGGACCCGCCCCGTCACGTCGTTCGCGCCGATCATGATGACGGCGACGTCGGGACGGGTCTGCAGGGCCTGGTCGACCTGGCCGCCGAGCGCCTGCGAGCGGGAACCGGAGCGGGCCACGTTCGTCAGCCGGACGGGACGTCCCGCGATCGCGGACAGCCCGGCCGCCAGCAGCGCGGCGGGAGTCTCCTCCGGGGTGCGCACGCCGAGCCCGGCGGCGGTCGAGTCGCCCAGCATGACCAGCGAGAGCGGGTCGCCGCCGCGCGTCCCGCCGTACAGGCCGTCGGCGATCGGCGGGTCGCCGTTCGGCCGTGCGAGGATGGTCCTGCGGGCGAGCCTGGCCTGCATCAGCAGCAGACCGAACGTGATGCCGCCGAGCGCGGTGATGCCTCCGCCGCCATAGGCCGCGGCGGCCGCGATGCGGCGGGCGGTGAATGCTCTCCACATGCTGCGCTGACCCTCCGTGAATTTGTACCTACCCGCACGAAAGGGTCGCGATACCTGCGGTGGCGGATCTCGGCTACCGTCGGGAACGGGAAGCCTTCCGGTCACCGCGCCGGTTTCGGCGCGCGACCGGCGGCCGACCAGGGACGCAACCATAAGATCAACACACTGAACGACAAGGATGTCGCGGTGCACGTACACGACTCGCTCATCGAGCTGATGGGCAACACCCCGCTCGTCCGGCTGCGCAAGGTGACCGCCGGCGTGGGCGGCGGCCGGGCGCCGCAGGTGCTCGCCAAGGTGGAGTACTTCAACCCCGGCGGGTCGGTGAAGGACCGCATCGCGGTCCGCATGATCGACGCCGCCGAGAAGTCGGGCGAGCTGCGCCCCGGAGGGACGATCGTCGAGCCGACCTCCGGCAACACCGGGGTCGGCCTCGCCATCGTCGCGCAGGAGCGCGGCTACCGGTGCGTCTTCGTCTGCCCCGACAAGGTCGGCAAGGACAAGATCGACGTGCTGCGCGCGTACGGCGCCGAGGTGGTCGTCTGCCCGACGGCGGTGAACCCCGAGCACCCCGACTCCTACTACTCGGTCTCGGACCGTCTCGTCACCGAGATCCCCGACGCGTGGAAGCCGAACCAGTACACCAACCCGCAGAACCCCCAGTCGCACTACGAGACGACCGGGCCGGAGCTGTGGGAGCAGACCGAGGGCCGCATCACGCACTTCGTCGCGGGCATCGGCACCGGCGGGACGATCAGCGGCGTCGGCCGGTACCTCAAGGAGGTCTCCGGCGGACGGGTCCGGATCGTCGGCGCGGACCCGGAGGGCTCGGTCTACTCCGGCGGCAGCGGCCGCCCCTACCTCACCGAGGGCGTCGGCGAGGACATCTGGCCCGAGACCTACGACCGCGACATCTGCGACGAGGTCATCGCGGTGTCCGACAAGGACTCCTTCACCATGACCCGCCGCCTCGCCCGCGAGGAGGCGCTGCTCGTCGGCGGGTCCTGCGGGATGGCGGTCGTCGCCGCGCTGCGCGTGGCCGAGCGCGCCGATCCGGACGCGGTGATCGTGGTGCTGCTGCCCGACGGCGGCCGCGGCTACCTCGGCAAGATCTTCAACGACAGCTGGATGGCGGACTACGGCTTCCTCACCCCCTCCACCGAGGAGGCGCGGGTCGGCGAGGTGCTCACCCGCAAGGGCGGCACGCTGCCGGAGTTCGTGCACGTCCACCCGCACGAGACCGTGCAGACCGCGATCGCCATCATGCGCGAGTACGAGGTGTCGCAGCTGCCGGTGATGAAGGAGGAGCCGCCGGTCATGGCGGCCGAGGTGGTCGGCTCGGTCGGGGAGACCGACCTGCTCGACATCATGGTCAAGGGCCAGGCCAAGATGACCGAGCCGGTCGAGTCGCACATGTCGGCGCCGCTGCCGACGCTCGGCTCCGGCGAGCCGGTCAGCAAGGCCGTCGGCGTCCTGGAGAAGTCCGGCGCCGCCGTCGTCCTCGTGGACGGCAAGCCCAAGGGCCTCATCACCCGGCAGGACCTTCTGGCCTTCCTGTCCGACTCCACCGGCTGACCCCGGCGGAGCGGAGAACGGCCGAGCGCCTTGACCACCGCCGGCTCCCAGCCGGAGTGAGGGGGACGCCCCTGAAGAAACTCGGGTACGACGTCAAGCAGATGCCCTTCAAGCGCACCGAGGGCGTGGACTGGATGGAGCAC
>NZ_JBEZJP010000443.1:0-6820 GCF_040653175.1 Actinomadura sp. NPDC048032 | reverse complement strand
GCAGGACGGCGGTCCGCCGGTAGAGGTACCGGCGTCCCGCGGTGCGGCCGCGCGTCGCAGTCCGGACGAGCCCGGCGACCACGGCCGGCACCAGGGTCACGGCGACGATCGCCATCACCCGCGCGCCCCGGCCCGCGAGGGCGAGCGGCGCGGGGGCCTCGCGCACGGCGGGGGTCGGCTCCGTGCGCCGCTCAGCGCCTGTCGTCGTCATGGCTCTGCCTGCCTCCGGTGATTCCGGGCACCTCGATCGCCCGCAGCTGGAGGGTCGCGTGGTCGCAGTACCAGATCAGCTGGCCGTCCCAGGCGATCCCGGTGGGACTGCCGTTGACGGTGATCGACGCCACCTCGCGCCCCTGCTTCAGATCGACCAGGTTGATGGAGCATCCGCGGTAGTCGGCGTACGCCAGGTAGTCGTCGGAGACGGTGACCCCGGCGACCGGACGGCGCACCGGGAAGCTGGCGATCAGCCGCAGGTCCTCGACGCTTCGCAGGTCGACGACCTGGAGGTCCTCGTATCCCGTCCACACGCCCTGGCTCGTGGCCTCGAGCCCGCACAGGTGCCGCCCCGGCCGCGGGTTCGGCAGCTCGCCGACGACGTCCCCGGACTCGGGGTCGATGACCCGCAGGGTCCGCCGCTCGCCCACGACCTGGACGAGGCTGCCGCCGATGGTGGTCAGGTCCGTGCGGACGCCGGGGCACGGGATCCTCCGCACCACCTCGCCGGTCCGGGGGTCCATCGCCGCGATCTGGTTCTGCACGGCCTCGGAGTACCAGAGGTACTGCCCGGTCCAGGTCAGCCCGCACAGTTTCAGGCCGCCGCGAACCGGGATGTCGCGCACCGACCCCGCCGCGTAAGGCATCAGCGCCCTCCCTTCCTGCTGAGGCCGCACTCAAGCCGCCAGTCGGTGGCCACCCGCACGTCTTCGGGCCGGTGCATCCGGACGTGCAGCACGTCCCCCGCCGCCACCGCGGTGTGCCGCAGCGGCCAGATCCAGACCGCCCAGTTGCAGCCCGGATACGAGGGGAGGTTGGACAGCGTCACGCCCGGGGCGAGGGTGGCCGTGAAGTATCCGGCGATGGCGTGCAGCCGGCCGGCCCGGTTGATCGTCAGCCGCCGGCTCGGCCGCTGCTGCTCCCCCTTGCCGCCGCGCTGGTCGGCGATGGCCGCCGGCTCGCTGAGCAGCGTGGGCGGGCGCTGGAAGAAGTGCAGCTGGGCGGCTGGGGCTACAGATTCCTGAACCGCGTCCAGCCGGTAGCCGAGGAAGTCCTCGTTCCAGAGCCCCCAGCCCTCGCCGTCGAACTCGATGGCGGCCAGCCGGGTGACCAGCCGCTCCGGAACGATCCTGCCGCCGGGGGCGAGGTTGCGCCGCGCGAAGGAGCCGAGGACCTCCATCATCTGCTCCTCCGGCCCGAGGTTGCCCATCATCTCCGAGACCACGACGTCCGCCTTGACCGGCAGCCGTACCCGGCGCGCGTCCGCGTGGACGAGGGTGAGCCTGCCCTTGAGGTCGTTCTGCTCGGCGATCCTGGCCGCGACCTGGGCCATCTCAGGGTCGGCCTCGACGGCGTAGACGTGCTCGGCGCCGCACCGCAGCGCGAGCATGGACAGCGCCAGCGTCCCCGCCCCGACGTCGGCCACGACGCCTCCGGGCGGGATCGCGTCCTCCAGTGCCCGCTCGTAGGCCTCCAGCCGGGGCCGGTCGGCGAGCATCGCCTGGTGCATCAGCAGCAGTCGCTGGTCCACGACGCCTCCCCTTCTCAGGTGCCCGGAACGGCCGGCGGGGCGGGCCGCACGCGCGTCCCGGCGGGACTGGAACTATTGGAATTTCCATCAGATCCAGTCCCGCCGGTCGCGTCAAGAGGCTCGCGGGAAACCTCAGATGTTGACCGCCGCCGTCTCGCCGACGTGGGCGTCGCGCATCGCCAGCCGGACGCCGGTCAGCCGTGCCTTGACCGTGCCGTCGGTGGTGACGAGCGGCGAGTCCGCGCCGACCATGCGCAGCTCGCTGCCGGTGGCCTCGAGGTCCCTGAGCTTGCCGGACACGTGGGCGGGCCGGGCCGCGTACAGGTTGCCGTGCGGCGTGACCAGCTCGAACTCGGCGTCGATGTTCAGCTCGCTCGGGAACCTGACCCGGCTGAGGCTGTCCTCGGTGCCGTCGCCCAGCGTGCCGCCCGACGGCCGCGGCCAGCTGGCCCGCAGCATCACGCGGCCGCCGAGGGCCTCGTTGTGGCCGACCATGGCGACCCGGGCCATCTGGGCGAGCACGCCCTGGCCCTCGTCGTGCTTGTCGGGGCCGAACAGGAGGATCTCCGTGCCGGCGGCCTTGCGGTAGTCGCCCTCCAGCTCGATGACCTCGGTCTTGCCGTTGACCTCGACCTCGATCTGCCCCTCCAGGGAGACCTGCATGATCATGGAGGGGTCGACCAGCATCGACATGCAGGGGCCGGCGCTCGCGGCGAAGAACACCGTGGGCGTCAGGCCGACCGGCTCGTTCTGGTCGTTGGCCGGGTACCAGGCCTCGGGCAGGGTGGTCCCGCGGACCACGTTGGGCGCCTGCACCACGTCGAACGGACCGTCACCGCGCGGGCTGCCCAGGTACGGGCCGGTCAGCGGCTTCTTGTACGGCGGGATGCTGTCCACCACGCCGTAGATGTCGATGACGTTGCGGTGGGCCAGCCGCAGGGTGCTGGTCTCCAGGATGCCGAAGCGCCGGATGTAGAACTCGGCCGGGAAGTTCTTGCCCGGGACGATCTGGCGCACGTGGCCGGAGTTGGGGAGGAACGGGTTGGACAGCACCTGGATGCGGTCGTCCAGCTCGTAGCTGTACCCCTTGATGCCGACCTCGGGCGCGCTGATCAGCTCGGTCTCCAGCTCGGCGTGGCCCTTCTCGTCCACCCGGTGCTCGAAGCCCGGCATCGGCCACTTGTTCAGCTGGACGAAGCCGGACAGGTTGATGGTCTCCCGCCGGCCGGCGTAGTAGTCGTCGCCGAAGACGACGGTGGCCGCGGCGAGGATGTGCGGACGAATCGGCTTGGGTTCGAGGTTGAGGGACTCGTACGTCTCACGGAGAGAGCTCAAACCAGACACCTCCAGCGTCTGTCGAGAACGTGTGGTGGGCCACTGCCTGGTCCGCGGATCGATGACGGGGCCCTGTCGCTGAAGTTTTATATAGCGATTCCCCCTCGTCAACCCCTCCTCGGGACGCCTCTCCGCGGCCCGGGACGGCCGAGGATTTCACTGGCCACTTAACTGACCAGCTCAAAGCGAGCGCGACGAGAGAGTGGAGCCGGCGTGCGCGCCTTGGAAATGAGAAGGATGTTGCTACAATTTATTAAAGTTTCTCGGAGAACCGCGGAGGGACCGGGGCCATGTGCGCGCTCAAGACCACGCCGGTGACGGCGGAACTGTACGACTACCTCACGGCGCACAGCCTCCCCCCGGACGACGCGCAGCGCCGCCTCATGGAGCGGACCGCCCGGCTCGGCCCGGTGGCGCGGATGCAGATCGGGCCCGACGAGGGAGCGTTCCTGACGCTGCTGACCAGGCTCATCGGCGCTCGCCAGGCGATCGAGATCGGCACGTTCACCGGCTACTCGTCGCTCTGCATCGCGCGAGGGCTCGCCCCCGGCGGCCAGCTGCTGTGCTGCGACGTCGACGAGGAATGGGGCCGCATCGCCCGGGAGGCGTGGGAGCAGGCCGGGGTGGCGGACCGGATCCGGCTGCGGCTCGGCCCCGCGCTCGACACGCTGCGGGCGCTCGCCCCGGATCCGGTGTTCGACCTCGCCTTCATCGACGCCGACAAGGAGAACTACATCGCCTACTACGAGGAGCTGCTCCCGCGCATGCGGCCTGGCGGCGCCGTCCTGGCCGACAACGTCCTGTGGCGCGGCCATGTCGTCGACCCCGTCGACGACACTCCTCCCGAGGAGCTCTCCGCGACCAGGCGCGCGAGGGACGCCGACACCCGGGCGATCCGCGAGTTCAACGCCCATGTCGCCGCGGACGGCCGGGTCGAGGCGGTCATCCTCTCGATCGGGGACGGCGTCACGCTGATCCGCAGACGGGACTGACCGCGCTCGGAACGCTCATGCCCGACGCCCACCCGGTGCCGCGGGAGGACGGAGCCGCGCGGCGGCCCCGTCCGCGGGACGGCCGGGACGCCGCCGGGTGGAGCCCCGGCCGGCGCCGCGGGTACTCGTGCGGGCCGCCGGGCCGTTCGGCGGGACCCGGAGCCAGGGCGTCGACCATGGGATGGCTTTCGAGAGACATGGGTCCCCTCCAGGTCGAGGCCGTCGCGCGGACGGCCGGCCGGACCCGCGGCCTCCCGGACTCTTACGCCCATTGCGAACAGCCGCCGATCCTCGCCAAATCACTTTAGAATCTGATAGTAACCGGCGCCCCCGGGAGGAGCGAGGAGATGTTCGAGAGGTTCACCGACCGCGCGCGGCGGGTTGTCGTTCTGGCTCAGGAAGAGGCCAGGATGCTCAACCACAACTACATCGGTACCGAGCACATCCTCCTGGGTCTGATCCACGAGGGTGAGGGTGTTGCGGCCAAGGCTCTGGAGAGTCTGGGGATCAGTCTTGAGGCCGTGCGTCAGCAGGTCGAGGAGATCATTGGTCAGGGGCAGCAGGCTCCCTCTGGTCACATCCCGTTCACTCCGCGGGCGAAGAAGGTTTTGGAGCTGTCGCTGCGTGAGGCGTTGCAGCTGGGTCACAACTACATCGGTACCGAGCACATCCTTTTGGGGTTGATCCGGGAGGGTGAGGGTGTCGCGGCGCAGGTGCTGGTGAAGCTGGGTGCTGATCTGAACCGGGTGCGGCAGCAGGTGATCCAGTTGCTGCACGGGTATCAGGGCAAGGAGCCGGCGGCTTCGGGTGGTCCGTCGGAGGCGGCGCCGTCGACGTCGCTGGTGCTGGACCAGTTCGGTCGGAATCTGACGCAGGCGGCGCGTGAGGGCAAGCTCGACCCGGTGATCGGCCGGGACAAGGAGATCGAGCGGGTCATGCAGGTGCTGTCGCGGCGGACCAAGAACAATCCGGTGCTGGTGGGTGAGCCGGGTGTGGGCAAGACCGCGGTGGTGGAGGGGCTGGCGCAGAAGATCGTCAAGGGTGAGGTGCCCGAGACGCTCAAGGACAAGCAGCTCTACACCTTGGACCTGGGTGCTTTGGTGGCGGGGTCGCGGTATCGGGGTGATTTCGAGGAGCGTCTGAAGAAGGTGCTCAAGGAGATCCGGACCCGCGGTGACATCATCTTGTTCATCGATGAGCTGCACACGCTGGTGGGTGCGGGTGCGGCGGAGGGCGCGATCGATGCGGCGTCGATCCTGAAGCCGATGCTGGCTCGGGGTGAGCTGCAGACGATCGGTGCGACGACGCTGGATGAGTACCGCAAGCATCTGGAGAAGGACGCGGCGCTGGAGCGGCGGTTCCAGCCGATCCAGGTGGCCGAGCCGTCGTTGTCGCACACGATCGAGATCCTCAAGGGGCTGCGGGACCGTTACGAGGCGCATCACCGGGTGTCGATCACCGATAGTGCGCTGGTGGCGGCTGCGCAGTTGGCCGACCGCTACATCTCGGATCGGTTCTTGCCGGACAAGGCGATCGATCTGATCGATGAGGCGGGGTCGCGGATGCGGATCCGTCGGATGACCGCGCCGCCGGACCTGCGCGAGTACGACGAGAAGATCGCTGATGTGCGGCGTGAGAAGGAGTCGGCGATCGATGCGCAGGACTTCGAGAAGGCCGCGGCGCTGCGTGATTCGGAGAAGCAGCTGCTGGGGCAGAAGGCGCAGCGGGAGAAGGAGTGGAAGGCCGGCGACATGGACGTGGTCGCCGAGGTCACCGATGAGTTGATCGCCGAGGTGCTGGCCACCGCGACGGGGATTCCGGTGTTCAAGCTGACCGAGGAGGAGTCGACCCGGCTGCTGCGGATGGAGGATGAGCTGCACAAGCGCGTGATCGGTCAGGAGGACGCGATCAGGGCGTTGTCGCAGTCGATCCGGCGGACGCGGGCGGGGTTGAAGGATCCCAAGCGTCCGGGTGGGTCGTTCATCTTCGCCGGCCCGTCGGGGGTGGGCAAGACCGAGTTGTCCAAGACGCTGGCGGAGTTCCTGTTCGGGGACGAGGACGCGCTGATCCAGCTGGACATGTCGGAGTTCATGGAGAAGCACACGGTGTCGCGGCTGTTCGGTTCTCCGCCCGGCTATGTCGGGTATGAGGAGGGCGGTCAGCTGACCGAGAAGGTGCGGCGCAAGCCGTTCTCGGTGGTGCTGTTCGATGAGATCGAGAAGGCCCACCAGGACATCTTCAACTCGCTGCTGCAGATCCTGGAGGACGGTCGTCTGACCGATGCCCAGGGGCGGGTGGTGGACTTCAAGAACACCGTGATCATCATGACGACCAACCTTGGGTCCAAGGACATCTCCAAGGGCGTGTCGATGGGGTTCGCGCGGCAGAACGACGAGCAGGGCTCCTACGAGCGGATGAAGGCCAAGGTGTCGGAGGAGCTCAAGCAGCACTTCCGGCCCGAGTTCCTCAACCGTGTCGATGACACGGTGGTGTTCCACCAGCTCACGCCCAAGGAGATCATCCAGATCGTGGATCTGATGATCGCCAAGGTCGACCAGCGGCTCCACGACCGCGACATGGGCATCGAGCTGCGGCAGGAGGCCAAGGACCTGCTGGCGATCCGGGGCTATGACCCGGTGCTGGGGGCGCGGCCGCTGCGCCGCACCATCCAGCGCGAGATCGAGGACACCCTGTCGGAGAAGATCCTCTACAACGAGCTCAAGCCCGGCCAGATCGTCATCGTCGGCAC
>NZ_JBEZJP010000442.1:0-6839 GCF_040653175.1 Actinomadura sp. NPDC048032 | reverse complement strand
CCGCGCCAGCTCGACAAGGCGGGGCTGGAGGCGTCCGAGGTGGCCTTCGGCAGCCTCCTGCCGACCGGGCTGTCGGCGCCGTCGCCGGTGGAGGTGCACCACCGGTACCTGCCGGGCAGCCGGCTGATCGAGGTCGGCGGTGACTGGTACGAGTCGATCGCGCTGCCGGGCGCGCGGGTCGCGCTGGTGGTGGGGGACGTGGCCGGGCACGGCGTGAAGGCCGCCGTCACCATGGGGCGGCTCCGCACCGCGATCCACACCCTCGCCGGGCTGGAGCTGCCGCCCGCCGAGGCGCTGGAGCGGCTCGACTCCCTGATGCGGACGCTCGGCGAGCGCGAACCCCACTTCGCCACCTGCGCCTACGTCGTGTACGACGCGGTCAGCGGCCAGTGCGAGGTGGCCAGCGCCGGGCACCTGCCGCCGCTGCTGGTCCCGCCCGGCAGGGCCTCGGAGTACCTGCCGGTCCCGCCCGCGCCGCCGCTCGGCGTGGGCGGCGAGGGGCCCATCGTCAGCCGCGAGTTCACCGTCGAGGACGGGACGCTGCTGTTCCTGTACACCGACGGCCTGGTGGAGAACCGGGCCCGCGACATCGATGACGGCCTGGCCCGGCTGCGCGCCACGTTCGGCCCGGGCGCCGCCGCCCGCCCTCTGGAGGACCTGTGCCAGGCGGCCCTCGACGGCGTCTACGACGACCAGCACCGCGACGACATCGCCATGCTGGTGGCGCGGCTGGCGCGGATCCCGGCCGACCGGCACGCCTCCTGGGAGCTGCCCGCCGAGCCGGCCGCCGTGCGCCGGGCGCGCGGCCTCATCCGCGACCGGCTCGCCCGCTGGGGCCTGGAGGACATGGCCTACACCACCACCCTGCTGGCCTCGGAGCTGGTCACCAACGCGATCCGGCACGCGGGCGGCCGCATCGGGCTGCGGCTGGTGCGGGAGGGCGGGCTGGTCTGCGAGGTGTTCGACTCCTCCGACGGGCACCCCCGGATCCGCCACCACGACGAGGACGACGAGGCGAGCGAGTCGGGCCGGGGCCTGCACGTGGTGGGGCGGCTGGCGCAGCGCTGGGGGGTGCGCCGCACCCGGGACGGCAAGGTGGTGTGGTGCGAGCAGCCGCTTCCCTGATGGGCGGCTAGCGCAACACCGAGATGTGGACGTGGTCGTAGTGGTTCTGGGTGATGCTCCCCCGGTCCTCCATCGGCCGCCATCCGCCGCCGCGCACGTTCCAGATGTGCTGCCTCCAGATGACGTAGGAGATGCCGAGCCGCCGCGCGTTCGCGACGGCGTACCGGGCGACCTCGTCGCCGTGCCGCTGGGCGCCGGCGGTCGGCGGCCGGCCGCCGGTGCTCTCCATGAAGTCGCAGGCGCGGCCGTCGCCGTGGTCCTGCGGATCGCCGGTGGAGCGGTGGCAGCCGATCACGGGGAAGGGGCCGAACATCCCGGCGATCTCCAGCAGGACGGTCCGCATCGTGGGCGTCATCGCGTTGCCGGTGATGGGGGAGCGGCCGCCGGACGCCCCGTCGGGCCGCCCGGTCACCCGCGGGGGGCTCTTGGGCCGCGTGCGGCCGGTGCTCTTCGGCGCGGCCAGCGTCGCCACCTTCGTGCCGCGCGGGAGCACCTTCTTCAGGCGTTTCACCAGCGCCGCGGTGTCGGCCTCCGGTGCGCTGATGACGAGGCCGTTCCCGTCCGGCAGTCCCAGCGCGCGGGCCTGGTCGCGGGACACCACGGCGCCGACGTCGCCGATGCCCATCGAGGCGTAGGCGCCGACGCGGACCCGCGCCGGGGCGGTGCTGCGGCCCGCCGGGACCACCGCGCCGAGGGGCAGCGCCCCGTCGCGGCTCTGCTCGAACGACACCGCCAGGCCGCCGGACGCGACGGTCTGCCACAGCTGGTCGGATCCGGCGGTGGGCTCGGGCGCGAACGCGCGGAAGACCGACGGGTCGACGCCGAGCAGGCCCATGCGGCGGTCGCCGACCATGGCCCGCGCGGCGTCCACGACCGCGACCCCGGCGACGCCGTCGAGCCGCTTCGCCCGCTCGACGGCCTGGGGCGGCAGCGTGGCCGTCCCGGCGACCAGCAGGTGCGGCGTGTAGCGGCGGGTCAGCGGCGCGACGGCCGGCGTCCGCGGCGCTTCGGTGACCGACACCAGGTTCCCGGGTCGGCGGGGCCCACCGCCCGTCCGGTCCCGCGCGAGTACGGTGACGTCGGCCGCGAGGGTGAGCGCGATCCCGGCCGCGATGACCGCGGAGAGCGCCCTGCCACTGCGTCGCATCCGTTCCCGCCCCCGTCTCCGTCGCCGGTCAGTCCCACCAGAACGACCAGTTGGTCTTGCCGCGGATCTCCTCGGCGTACCCGGCGAGGGTGCCGGGCCCCTGGAAGAGGATGTCGGGGCAGAACGCCCAGTGCTCGGCCGCGACGTGCACGGCGTGCCGGGTGCTCACGGGAGGCGCGGCCACGCTGAGCTCCAGGGTGTTGAAGCCGAGCGCGACGACGCGGGCGCCGAAGCGGTCCTCCCAGCTTCGCAGGACGGCCGAGAGCGGCGCCGTCCACTCGTTGTGGTTCAGCGCGCCCTGCCAGCCGACGGCGGCGAGCGCGTCGGCGCCGCGGTCCACCGCGACCAGGCCGAGCGACATGCCGCGTGAGGCCAGGGCGCGGGCGTGCCGGTCGGCCATGGCGTCCGGGTCGTCGAGCGGCACGCCGGCGGGCGCGGGGCCGGGGCACTGCCGCCCGTAGGGGGCGAGGTCGTCGTGGTCGTCGTCGGCGGCCTGCTCGGCCCAGTCCGCCCACACCTCGTACATGAACGCGTGGGGGTGGTAGTTGCCGACCTCGGCGACCGGCTCGGGGGCGATCTGGCCGGCCGCCCACGGCTGGTCGGACTCGTCCATGAGCAGCGGCCACAGGCCCGAGCGGGCGTGCTCGGCGCGGAACCGGGCCCACAGGTCGCCGCCGGCGGGCTCGTCGCTCAGCCAGAACGCGGGCCGCAGGAGGAGCTGCCGTTGCGGGTACCCGGGATCGGGCCAGACCAGGTCCCCGTCGGGCAGCGGAACCGACAGCGTCCGGGCGGGCGCGCCGTCCCCGGCGCCGCCGTCGAACAGCTGCGGCAGGTCGCCCGGCAGGTGCCGGACCTCCACATCATCCATTTCACGCCGTTCCGGTACAGAGCATGCCAGTGGCGATCGTAACGGCGGTGGGGGCCGCCCGGGGGACGAGCCGTGCGGTTCGGTCGTCCGGCCGGGCGGCCCGGTCGGGCTCAGGGCTCGCGGCGGCCGCGGAGCAGCAGGTCGATCAGGACGGCCGCGGCGGCGAGGCCGGTGACGGCGCTGACGGCGATCTGGATCAGGCCGTCTCCGAGGACCGCGTTCGACAGGACGTTCACCCCGATGAGGATGCAGATCAGGGTCCAGCGGGTGGAGTTGCTCATGGCGGTGCCTTTCAGGAGAGGGAGGGAGGGGTGCGCCGGCGCAGCACGGCGCGCGCCGGGAGGAGGATCGCGGCGGCGCCGGATCCGGCCACGCCGAGGAGGATCGCGGCGCATGCCAGGGGCGGGATGGAGGGAAGGGGAAGGCCGGTCACGCGGGCCGCGAACGCCGTCAGGGTCACCGCCGCGATGAGGGCGCCCACCGCGATGCCGGTGCCGAGCACGATCGCGGCCTCGAAGCGGAGCATCCGGAGGACCTGGCGGCGGGTGGCGCCCACCAGCCGCAGCAGCGCGAACTCGCGGCGGCGCGCCGCCGTCGCCAGCGCCAGCGTCGTGACGAGGCCGATGAGGATGAACCCCGTGATCGCGGCGACCACCAGCAGGCTGACGAAGCCCTGGAGCCTCATCTCCTGCGAGAGGCCCGCCTGGTAGGCCTCCGGGCTGAGCACCCGTGCCCCGGTATAGGCGGCGGTGGCCGCGCTCAGGTCGGCCCGTCCGCGGACGAGGACGCGGTCGTCGAGCGGCGAGGCGGAGTGCGCGGCCACGACGCCGTGGGGGAGCAGCACGTCGCCGAAGCCGAGGCCGCGGTCGTAGACCGCCACGACGCGCGCCCGGATCCGCGTCCCGTCCGCGAGCCACAGCGGCGCCGTCGAGCCGACGCGCAGGCCGCCGGCGACGTCCCGGCTGAGCGCGACGGTGTCGCCCCGCAGATCGTCCAGGCGGCCGGACGACACCCCCGGGTCCAGCGTGGCCGCCGCGTCCGCGCCGACGCCGCTGCCGTTGAGCGAGCGCAGGTTCTTCTCGCCCAGCTCCTTGACCGCCATGACGACGGTGGTGTCCTTGACCGGCGTCGCGGCCGTCACGCCCGGGACGCGGCGCACCGACCCGGCGGCGCCGGACGGGAGCCCGGGGCCCGCCGCCACGACGATCCGGTCGGCGCGGTTCCCGTCCTCCGCCTGGGTCCGCGCCGCGTGGGCGACGGTGGACTGCGCGAAGAGCTGGACGCCCGCGAACGCGACCGCCAGGGCGACCGGGGTGATCAGCGACCCGGCGCGCAGGGCGGCGGCGCCGGCCGCCTGCTGGGCCATCCGCCCGGCCACCGGCGAGGCGGCCCGGGCGGCGCGGCCCAGCACCCGGTTCCCGGCCCGCGCCACCAGCGGCCCGAGGAAGGCCGTGGCGATGATCAGCGAGACGACCAGGCCGCCGATCGAGGCGTTCGCGGCGGCCCCCGTGGCGCCCGCCGAGAACCCGAGGGCGTTCAGGCCGGCGACGAGGAAGGCGGCGCCCGTGACGACGCGCCAGCGGGGCAGGCGCGGGTTCTCGGCGGCGGCCTCGCCCAGCGCCTCCACGGGCCGGATCCGCGACGGCCGCAGCGAGGCGAGGAACGCGGTCGCGGTGGCGGCGAGCAGTGTGAGCGCGACCGCCGCGAGGACGGGCAGCGGGCCGAGCGCCAGGCCGAAGCCGTCCGGCAGGACGCCCTCGCGCACCATCGCCGCGTGCAGCGCGGTGCCCGCCGCGAGGGACAGCGCGCCGCCGGTCAGCGCGGCCGGCGCCCCCACCCGCAGCGTCTCGCGCAGGAGCCGTCCCCGCACCTGGCCCGGCGTCGCCCCGACCGCCCGCAGCAGCGCGAACTCGCGTGCCCGCTCCCGCACCGACAGCACGATCAGGCCGCCGACGACCACGAGGGCGGTCATCACGCCGACCCCGCCGAGCGAGGCGGACAGCTCCACGATGTCGGGGCGCGCGGAGGCGACGGCCGGGTCCTCGGCGTCGCCGCGCGCCGCGCCGAAGGAGACGGCGAGCCCGGGAGCGGCCCCGCGGAGCGCGCCCTCGTCGGGGTCGCCGAGCACCGCGAGGGCGTCGGCGAGGCCCGGGCGCCCGTCGAGGGCCGCGGCCGTCGCCGCGGTGAAGAACGCCGCCGCGGGGCCCTCGGCGACGAGCCCGGACACCCGGTAGGGGCGGGGCGGTCCGTTTACCTGGATCCGGACCACGGCCCCGGGCGCCAGGCCCGAGGACCGGCTCAGCACGACCTCGTCCGGCGCCCGCGGTGCCCGGCCCGCGCTCAGCCGGTAGGGCCGCAGCGCGGCCGACTCCCAGCCGTGTCCGGTCACCGGCCGCCCCGAGGAGAGCACGGCGGGGAAGGACACGTCCGCGACCACGGCCCGCACGCCCGGAACGGCCCGCAGCCGGGCCGCGGCCGAGACCGGGACGGGGGCGGGCTCGGTCAGCGGACGGCTCTGCTCCTCCGGCTCGTCCGCGAACCTCCCCATCCGGTCCATGACGCTCCGCGGGCCGGTCACGACCGCGGCGGCGGCGCCGAACCGCTCGACCGGCGCGTGCGCCCGCAGCGCCGACTCCAGCAGCACCCCGCACGCCCCCACGAGCGTCGCCGCGAACGCCAGCGCGACGAAGACCCCGGCGAACGCCCCCCTGCCCTTCACGGCTCCGCGCTTCACAGCGTCTCCCAGCGGGACAGGACGGCCGACGGGGTCGGGGACGCCAGCTCGTCGACGATGCGGCCGCGGCTGAGGAACAGCACCGAGTCGGCCCACGCGGCGGCCGCCGGGTCGTGGGTGACCAGGACGACCGTCTGGCCGGTCAGGTCGGCGGCCTCGCGCAGCATCCGCAGGACGTCACGGGCCGTGCGCGGGTCGAGGGCGCCGGTCGGCTCGTCGGCGAAGACGACCTCGGGGCGGGTGATCAGGGCGCGGGCGAGGGCGGCGCGCTGCTGCTGCCCGCCCGACAGCTCGGCGGGGCGGTGCCGCAGCCGGTCCGCGAGGCCCACCCGCCGGACGATCTCCTCCAGCCGGGCCGGGTCGGGCTCCGCGCCGCCCAGCCGCAGGGGGAGCGTGATGTTCTGCTCGACGTCCATGGCCGGGACCAGGTTGAACGCCTGGAACACGAACCCGATCCGCTCCCGGCGCAGCCGCGTCCGCTTCGCCTCGCTGAGCCCGCCGATGTCCACGCCGCCGATCCGGACCGTGCCGCCGCTCGGGCGGTCGAGCCCGGACGCGCAGTGCAGGAACGTGCTCTTGCCGGACCCGGACGGCCCCATCACCGCGGTGAACCCGCCGCGGCGGAACGTCCAGGTGACGCCGTCCAGGGCCCGCACGTCCCCGTAGGTCTTGGTGACCGTGTCCAGGCGCACCGCCTCCGCGGTCGCCTCGGCCGTCATCGTGATCATGGTGCCTCTCCGTGGATTGCCGCCTCTCACCTGGACGAACCTAGGTTTCGCGGGGGTCCGGGCACATGGGCGCGCACTCCCGAAACGGTGGTGTAGCGGGCTACACCATCGGCCTGGGGGCAGGCCTGGGTGCGGGGGTTCATCAGCACCCAGCGCCGTCCGGGATCGTTCAGGCCGATGAGCTGGAGGTTGCGCCGGTGCCTGCGGTAGGCGTCCGTCCAGTCCTGCCCGGCGAGC